>JANOBN010000660.1:0-2940 GCA_031411675.1 Bacteroidota bacterium
TACTAAGTCTTTTGCAACTTTTTCCATTTCATTGGTTATCTCATCATTGATAACTCCCTTCTTTAATTGCTCCAGCACTGATTTATGTTGTGCTTTTAACAAACTAAGGTAGTCCGCTTCAAAATCTTTAACCTTACGCAACGGAACATCTTTTAATAAACCTTTTGTTCCAAGATAGATAATGGCAACCTGATCCTCTACTGTAAACGGGGTATATTGTGGCTGCTTTAATATTTCCACGTTACGCGATCCTTTATCGATTACCGCTTTTGTTGCAGCATCTAAATCAGATCCGAACTTTGCAAATGCTTCCAGTTCGCGGTATTGTGCCTGATCCAGTTTTAATGTACCGGCTACTTTCTTCATCGACTTAATCTGAGCATTACCACCCACACGCGATACGCTAATACCTACGTTAATTGCAGGACGAACACCGGCGTTAAACAAGTTTGCTTCCAGGAAAATCTGACCATCAGTGATGGAGATTACATTAGTAGGAATATAAGCAGATACGTCGCCGGCTTGTGTTTCAATAATTGGTAATGCAGTTAATGATCCACCACCTTTTACTTTTCCTTTTAATGCTTCCGGAAGATCATTCATTTTAGAAGCGATTGCATCATCCTTAATAATCTTTGCAGCACGCTCCAGTAAACGGCTATGTAAGTAGAATACATCACCCGGATATGCTTCACGTCCCGGAGGTCTTCTTAACAGAAGAGAAACCTCACGGTATGCAACAGCCTGTTTTGATAAATCATCATACACACATAGTGCAGGACGTCCGGTATCACGGAAAAACTCACCGATAGATGCACCTGCCATTGGAGCAAAGAACTGCATTGGAGCAGAGTCAGATGCTGTTGCAGAAACAACAACGGTATAAGCCATTGCGCCGCGCTCTTCTAATATTTTCACAATATTTGCAACTGTTGATCCTTTCTGACCAATAGCAACATATATACAATACACGGTCTCGCCGCGCTCGTAAAATTCTTTCTGATTAATAATGGCATCAATACAAACAGCTGTTTTACCTGTCTGACGATCACCAATTACCAACTCCCGTTGACCACGACCAATCGGAATCATAGCGTCAATAGCTTTGATACCTGTTTGTAATGGTTCGTTTACCGGCTGACGGAAGATAACTCCCGGTGCTTTACGCTCCAGAGGCATCTCATATAATTCACCTTTCAAAGGACCTTTACCGTCAATTGGATTACCTAAAGTATCCACCACACGGCCCAGCATTCCTTCTCCAACACGAATAGAGGCAATTTTTCCTGTACGTTTTACTGTGTCACCTTCTTTAATAGCATTACTGGATCCCAGAGTTACGGCACCAACGTTATCTTCTTCAAGATTTAAAACGATACCTTTTAATCCGTTTTCAAATTCAATCAGCTCACCTGACTGCACTTTTGTAAGGCCATATATACGGGCGATACCATCACCTACCTGTAAAACTGTTCCTACTTCTTCCAGTTCAGTGGCTGTTTTGAATCCTGCCAACTGCTGGCGAAGGATCGCTGATACTTCATCGGGACGTACTTCCATTTTGTTGTTTGTTAATTGTTATTAGTTAATAGTTATTAGGTTAATGCTCTATAATTTAGAATTTCCTTAGAATTCTTTTACGTATAAATTATCATCAAACTCACTCTTTAATGCTTTTAATTTCTTGCTTACAGATGCATCATACTGTACATCACCGATACGAAGTATAAATCCTCCGATGATGTCTTTATCCACTTGCTCAACTAATTCTGCATTATCTCCTTTAGCACGTTTTACAATACTCATTACTTCATTACGCAATGTTGCATCCATTGGGAAAGCGGTAGTAACAAATGCAGTTTTTATTCCTTTTGATGTTTTATACATCGTAATAAAAGCGTCTGCAATTTCATAAAGATAACTTTCGCGTCCTTTACGGGTGATAATCTCCATAAAAGCATTGGTAACAGTATCTACTTTACTCCCAAAAATCTGGCGAATGATATTGTCTTTTTTATCCGTATTGATAATTGGATTTTTAAGCAAGAGTACTAACTCGCGGTTTGCTTTACAGGTGCCGGCAATAAGCTGCATGTCATTGTTGATTTTCTCTGCAATGTTGCGTTCAAGTGCCAATCCCATCAGTGATTGTGCATACCGGCGTGCTACTTTCGAATCTGTCATTTTAATGGATAGATATAATAATTCTGATAGGTAATTCCTGCTTAATTCAGCTTAACATCTTTTAATAGTTCGTTTACCAATGCTTTTTGTTTTTCATCGGTACTTAATTGCTGACGAATCACTTTCTCCGCGATTTCTATAGATAAGGTAGCCACCTGATTTTTTAATTCCGTGATGGCAGCCATTTTTTCATTAGTGATTGCTTCACGTGCAATAGCGATTAGTCTGTCAGCTTCTGTCTGTGCTTTGCCGCGAGCTTCATTTACAATCATGTCTTTTGTTTCACGTGCTTCCTTTAAAATAACATCACGCTGATTACGTGCTTCCTGAAGGATGCGTTCGTTCTCGGCTTTCATGCCGGCCATTTCTTCTTTCGCACGTTTAGCAGAATCCAGGGCATGCTGTATGCTTTCTTCGCGTTCCTTCAATGCCTTTAAAATAGCAGGAAAGGCAAACTTTTTAAGAATAAGGAAGAAGATACTGAAAAATATCAGCATCCAGAATATCAGTCCAATTGCAGGTTTTACTAATTCCATTATGGTTATATGTTAATTGTTATTCGTTATTGGGTTTTAAAGAATCCCCAACATAGTAACCAATCGTTACCATGTTGAGGAATTTTTTTGGAAGTAGTGCTTACTTAAACACTACAAGCATACATGTAACAAGACCGATGATAGCTGCTCCTTCTACGAGGGCTGCTGTTAGGATCATGTTAGCTCTGATGTCATTACTTGCTTCCGGCTGACGAGCGAT
>JANOBN010000661.1:0-1857 GCA_031411675.1 Bacteroidota bacterium
CTTCTCCTGTAACAGGGGGCTGCCAGTTTCGTATTTTATCTTTTGCCTCTACTTCAACCAGCTTCTGTTTTACCAGCTCGAAATTCTGACGATATTTGGTTTGCTTATACTCGTTCTTAGTGGTAATGTCAGCCTGGCAAAGTAACATCAGATCATCCGTATCATCTCCGGCTTCAAATAATAAGCGCCGGACTGCAGAATCGGTTACTTCTTCTTTCGCTAGAACAATTGGCCGCAGATGGAGCAAGACCAGCTTTTGAACATATTTCATTTTTTCATTCAAAGGCAGCCGCAATTGCCTGAATATTCCCGGTACCATTCTGGAACCTTTGTCTTCATGACCATGAAATGTCCAGCCTTCTTTTTCATCAAATCGTTTTGTTGCCGGCTTAGCAATATCATGCAAAACTGCTGCCCAGCGTAGCCATAAATTGTCAGTAGTCTGGCAGATATTATCCAGTACTTCTAGTGTATGATAAAAATTATCCTTATGGCCTTTTCCTTTGATATACTGAACGCCATACAATGTAACCATTTGAGGGAAAATTAACTCCAGCAATCCTGTGTCAAAAAGTAATTTATAACCAATAGATGGCTTTTTACACATCATGATTTTATTCAGTTCATCACTGATGCGCTCCATGCTTACGATAGAGATTCGGTCTTTCTGTTCTTTAATTGCCTCCAGGGAATTTTTGTGTATTTCAAAATTAAGCTGGTTGGAAAAACGGATAGCGCGCATCATCCGTAATGGATCATCAGAATATGTTATTGCAGGGTTAAGCGGAGTTCGTATTATTTTATGTTTTAAATCTGCCAATCCTCCAAAGGGATCAAGCAGCTTGCCATAGTCATTTTCATTAAGACTAATAGCCATTGCATTGATGGTAAAATCTCTTCGATTCTGATCATCTTCTAAAGTTCCACTGCTAACTGCAGGCTTTCTGGATAATCGGTTGTAGGATTCTTTTCTTGCACCCACAAATTCAATTTCAAAATCATTATACTGAATCATTGCCGTTCCGAAATTTTTAAAAACGGAAACATTCACAGAAGGCCCGATTTCAGACGCAATTTTTCTGGCCATTTTAATGCCATCACCTAAAACTACGACATCTATATCTTTGCAATTTCTTTCTAAAAGTAAATCACGGACGTATCCTCCGATAACAAATGCAGACTCACCTGATTGTGCACAGGCAGATCTTATTAAAGAAAATACAGGATGGGTTAAATGTGCTTTCAAATAAGTGGTAATTCGATTATTTCCGGATTATTTTAATTTGACCCTTACTACCAAGCTGCATGATAACTGAAGCCTTGTTGCCGGTCTTTTCATTTTGCCGCAAATTTACCACATAGTCAACGGCATTCAAAACTTCGGGATTAATATCTCCGAAAAAGTCAGGTGATTTTTCTCCGCTTATATTCGCTGATGTGGAAACGATTGGTTTTCCGTACTTATAAACGAGTTGGTTACAAAATGGATCCCTCGTAATTCTTATTGCAACTGAACCATTATCGGCAATCACTTTATTGCTCAAATTAAGTCCACAATCGTAAATTATAGTTAGAGGACGGGTTGAATATTCTATAAGGTTCCATGCCTGTTCAGGAACTTCCTTAACGTATCTGCCCAACTTATTTTCGCTATCAAGTAATACTATCATGCTTTTGCTTTCTTCTCGTTTCTTTATTCTAAATATCCGATCGATTGCAGCATCATTGGTTGCATCACACCCTAAACCCCATATGGTATCGGTAGGGTAGAGTATCACGCCTCCTTTTTTTAATATCTCAATTGAATGCTGAATTTCCTGCTCTTGTAATTTAGTTAATGTCATGTGCTTTTTTTTA
>JANOBN010000662.1:0-4441 GCA_031411675.1 Bacteroidota bacterium
TTAAAAGAGAATTCAATTTCACCTATATTTTTATTTCACACGATTTATCGGTAGTGAAATTTATGAGTGACAGAATAATGGTAATGCAGCAAGGCAAAATTGTAGAGAGCGGAAATGCAAATGATGTTTTTTGGAACCCCCAATCTGATTATACAAAGAGTCTGATAGCGGCAATTCCTGAAGTTAATATATCTTTAGCATAATAGAAATAAATATTGGATCTGTTTTAATTTTGTAAGAAAGACGGCAAGATATCGTTACGGAAACAAGGTGGATGTAAATATTCTTTTGGAAGATATTGATAAGAAGAAAGATATTGCAGATATCACCCGGCTGAAAAGTAAGCTGCTGGAATTAATATCTCCATCATTTATTAGTTCTTATTTGAAAGAAATATTTTTTTAGAAAATGACATACCATTAATGTCTGTACGGATTATATATATTCCATCTTTCAGACTGCTGTTGAAATGCAAATCATAGGAATAATATCCAGCGCTTTGAATATCCGGTATTTCATCAAATTGCTGAACAGGGCGACCCGTTAAATCAAACATATTTACCTTTACCAAAGAAGTTTCCTCTAAATAATAAGTAATACCGGCTGTCGTTTCGCCAATCTGATAATTGATTTGTAAATTTAACTCAGAAGGACTTTTTAATTCTGCCCGTATACCAACTTTATTAATGGTGAACTGATCAACTATTATTCCTGTAGAAGTTAGGAACTTACAGGCAAGTGAATTTCCATTTACATCTATTACAACGGAGCAATTTTTTGTATTGTCATTAAAATACATGCAAGGCATAGGGAATCCGGAAGAAACAGATCCCGGGCTCTGACCGGAGGTGCCACATACAGCGTAAATGGTGCCATCGAAAGGAGATGATTTGGTAAATGCATTGGTTGCAGTGCTCATCTTCATTGCAGATGTAAATGTATTAGACAAACCAAAGTGACCTTTAATTAAATAACTGCGTTCATTAACATGTGAATGGCCGTTTAATACTAAATCAACATGATAGTTTTCCAACAGCGGGACAATATTCGTTCGCATGTCAATTAATTCCACTTCTGTATCACTGTTGTGGGAGCCTTTGGTATATGGCGGATGATGAAAATAAACGATAGTCCACCTTTGAGTATTAGCAGCCAGATCACTTTGCAACCATAAGTACATAGGACTGGTAGTATTGTTTAATGCACCATAACTATCAAGGGAAATAAAATGAATGTTTGCGTAATCATAGGAGTAATATTTAGGTGTGTTGGAAGCAACGCCTCCTGCTTCCCCTGACTGAGGAACCGAAAAAATATTGAAATAGGGAAAATTGGTACCAAGAGACTTAGTACTTAAATAGCCGGCGCTCGCATAGTCATGATTACCTGGCGAAGGAAAAAGTGGTATGCGACGCAACTCATAGGGATATTTATTAAATACATAAGATTGAAATTGTGCATCTGTGCCTGATCCATAAGCATTATCGCCCAACCAGAGCCAAAGATTTGTAGGCGTATTGCCGGAATAATTGTTGTATGCGTTTTTCACTGCTGTTTGAGCAGATGATCCGTTACCAAAATCGCCGGTAGCCCAGATACGAACAGGAGTATTTGTTCCTGCAATAGGAGCTGTAATAAAATAACAAGTACTATCACCCAAAACGTCTGCAGTTGTAGTACCGATTTTGTAATAATATTTTGTTGCAGGAAGTAAACCTGTAATTTGCAACTGATGTTCTGTTGTATTTGTTGAATTGGAAACTGTATTTGTATAATTCAATGAAGTGCCATATCGAACATTGCTATTTACAGAAACATCGGTTCGCCATCTAATCTGAATACTGTTTGGGGTAAGTTTTTGAAGATACGGACCTCGAGTAATGAGTGGCACCCAAGGTAAAGTGGAAGCATAAAGGGTTGCATTAAAACTAATGTCAGTACTGTTTGCGGTTCGCTGATGTATTTCAGTAGTAATAATATTAGTTCCAGTTAATAAAATGGACGGATTTAAATTAACCTGATACCAGGTTGATTCATTTGGAGCATTGATAGAGGCTGATGCAAATGCGGATGACTTAATGGTTCCGGTTGGCATATTATTACGATACGCTTCATTGCCGTTTATATATACCACAATACCGTCATCTCTGATTACTTTTAAAGTAAGTGAATTATAAGCACTACCTGCAGAAGAAGTAAATGTTTTCCTGAAGTAAGTAGTGGTATAACGAATGGAGGAATTTGGACCATAACCAACTACGGTTGCTTCATCGCCATCACCATATCCTAATTCGGAAGCGCCGCTTTTCCAGGAAGAATCATTATAGCCTGCTGTTTTCCATGGAATAGTATCCAGACTTGTTCCATTGTCAAGATATTTCCAGATGCCGGAAGCACCAATGAGCGTATCAGTAATTTGTGAAAATGCAACTTGGCTCAATAGGCAAGTCGCAAAAAGGGAAGTAAAAATCCTTTTCATTTGGTTTTGGTGGTTTTAGGAATGGAAGGCAAGCTATAATTTACTTATTAATTCTGCAAGAAAAAGGTATTGAATCAAACAAATCTGTTTTTATAAGGACAATATTTGTAATTGATTTTTATCAAAATTCCCCGGCATAAGCATGTTTTTCGTCATTACTTCTTTTTTTAGAACTTGGCGGCTTGTTAATTTGCAAGAATGAGTACATCGCCCGAATACGATAAAATAGCTAATAAAGTCCGAAAGTATTGCGCTTACCAGGAACGCAGTCAGCAAGAGGTGCGCGATAAACTCTACGATGAAGGATTACATAAAAAGGAAGTGGAGCAGTGTATTTCAGAGCTGGTTAGTGAGGGTTTTATTAATGAAGAACGTTTTGCTATTGCTTATGCAGGAGGTAAATTCCGGATAAAACAATGGGGCAAGGTGAAAATCAAAATGGGCTTAAAGGCCAAAAAGGTATCTGACTATTGTATTCGCAAAGCACTTTCAACAATCAATGATAAGGATTACCGGAAAGTCATTGAAAAAGTAGTGGCATCTTATGGAAAAAAGGTGAAAGAGAAAGAAGAGCACCAAAGGCTTCATAAAATAGCCCGTCATGCCATAGGACGCGGTTTTGAGCCGGAAGTTGTATGGGAAATATTAAAGGCCGATCCTTTTGAATAGCGAATGAAAAAATACTCTCAATTAAGCACTTTTTTCTCATTAAATACGGCTACTTTCGCGCCATTATGATTATAGAGCAATTAAAAGAACTGCAAGATCGCGCCCATGCTCTGAGGAGGCATCTTTGACGTCGATAATAAATTACAACAAATAGCTCAGGAAGAGCAGCTGACCCATTCTCCTGATTTTTGGATTGATCCTAAGCGCGCCGAAGGGATTCTTAAAGCCATTAAGCTAAAAAAAAGCTGGACAGATTCATTTCTGCAGATACAAGCTGCTGTGGATGATCTTTCTGTGCTTTATGATTTTATGAAGGCAGGCGAAGCGGATGAGGAAGAAGTAGATCAGCAGGAAAAAAAGGTGGAAACACTTTTAGAAAATCTGGAATTTAAGAATATGCTTAGCGGCCCTGAGGATATTTGCCATGCTGTTGTTACGATTAACTCAGGCGCGGGCGGTACGGAGAGTTGCGACTGGGCCGACATGCTGATGCGTATGTACATCCGTTGGGGTGAACGCAATGGATATAAAGTTACGGAAGTCGATAAACAGGAGGGTGATGTTGCCGGAATAAAATCTGCCACACTTGAATTTGAAGGCGACTTTGCTTATGGATATCTGAAAAGCGAAAATGGAGTTCATCGCCTCGTGCGCATTTCTCCTTTTGATTCCAACGCCAAAAGACATACTTCATTTGCTTCCGTTTTTGCATATCCTGTTGTTGATGATACCATTGAAATCGATATTCCGGATGCAGATATAGAACTTTCCACATCACGCTCCGGTGGTGCAGGAGGACAGAATGTAAATAAAGTAGAAACGAAAGTTCAGCTTAAACATCTGCCAACAGGAATTGTAGTGGTTTGTCAGGTGGAACGTTCACAACATGCCAACCGCGAACGTGCCATGAAAATGCTGAAGTCGCAATTGTATGAACTGGAATTGCGTAAACAAAATGAAGCAAAAGCAGCAACTGAAGCAACCAAGAAAAAAATAGAATGGGGATCACAAATTCGTTCTTACGTTTTTCATCCGTATAAATTGGTAAAAGATAATCGAACAGATTATGAAACGTCCGATGTTCAAGGCGTAATGGATGGCGACCTGAATGAATTTATGAAAGCATTTTTAATGGAATATACTAAATTGGAAAATGCTTAAGATCTATTTTAAATCGACTTGCAGCACTTGCAAAAATGCATTGGCACTCATCAAAGAAAATACTGACGAAGATTATGAGTTAGTAGAGTATATGGTGGAAACTCCTTCGCAGAAAGAAATAAAAGAGATCCT
>JANOBN010000663.1:0-3062 GCA_031411675.1 Bacteroidota bacterium
ATGGGAATCGGTCTTGAATATGGAATCAGAAAGACCTTTACCGATTATATAGACGATGTAAGTAAAACGTATTATGATAAGAGTGCAATTGCTGCAGCTAATGGTCCTGATGCCGCTTATATGTCGGATAAATCTTTACAGGTAGCGGGTTATGAAAGCCAAACTCAAACTGATCAACAACGTGGTGATCCAAGAGATAAAGACGCTTATATGTTTGCTGTTTTCAGTATCCATTATAAAATCCGCACCGGGCGGACTAATTTCCCGATTTTCTAAGCTAAAACACAACGTTTGATTGTACTTTTCGTATTGTAACTACGTTGATAGTCCTATGCAAAAGATTTTAATCGCATTAATTGCCTGCATCCTTTTAGGTAGCTCAATGCTGTTCAGCCAATCCAGAGAAATAGGCATTATGGCCGGATTTTCCGGGTATAAAGGCGATTTGAATCCTAAAATGTTTAATAGTGACTTAATGAGGCCTGCTTTGGGGATACAATACCGAAGATGTTACAGCAATCATTGGTCGTTCAGAGCAGGATTGAGTTTACTAAAAATTAAAGGTGATGATGCCTTGTCAGAAGATACATTTCAGTTGAACCGTAATCTGATGTTTAAATCAAACATCATTGAGTTTCACATGGGTTATGAGTTTAATTTTTTCCAATATCAGATTGCCAATCCGACTACATTTTTTACACCATACTTATTTGGCGGTATTGCTGTTTATCGGTTTAATCCTAAGGCTGAACTGGGTGGCACCTGGTATGCCTTACAACCTTTACGTACGGAAGGACAGGGAACAGCAGAATTTCCTGACAGAAAACCATACTCCAGAACCTCCATCTCACTCCCGTTTGGCGGTGGATTTAAATTTAGCATTAACCGGAGGTTTGGTGTTCAGCTGGAGGTTGGTGCAAGAAGAACGTATACTGATTATCTGGATGATGTAAGTACTTCCTATGCTGATCCTGTTCAAATCAGAAAAGAATACGGGAAAGCTGCAGGTTTATTAAGTGATCGTTCATTAAAAAAACCGGCAACGGGTAATATCGGGCGACAGAGAGGCAATTCGACGGATCGTGACTGGTATTATTTTGCAGGAATACAGCTCAATTATACTTTATCGAAGCGATATATTGACAGTTGTAGTCCTTTCCGTATCAAATTAAGATAATTACTCCCAAAAGCGCTTTTCTCCCCTGTTTTTAAATGGAAATCCAAGACTTTATTTTTAAAATTCCCGTTGAGTAAATGACTTCTTAACAGTGTGTTTACAATTCCGGTAAAGCGTGGGCACACTCCCCTGTAATTACTACATTTGCCCTTCCCAAAAAATGAGCCTTAAAGAGAAAATAGACCTTAAGCGACTTCCACGTCATGTTGCAGTTATTATGGATGGTAATGGCCGTTGGGCGAAGCAACAGGGAAAAATCAGAACTTTTGGTCACAAGCATGGGGTTAATGCTGTTCGGGAAACAACAGAGGCCGCTGCTGAACTTGGAATTGAATTTCTGACACTTTATGCTTTTTCAACAGAAAACTGGAGCCGTCCTCAATTTGAAGTAGATGCTTTGATGCAATTGCTTGTGGGAACTATCAGCAGTGAAATGAAAACGCTGATGAAAAATAATATAAAGCTGGCAACAATTGGAGATACAGAACATTTACCTGCCCGCGTTTCCAGAAATTTACTGGAGGCAATAGATAAAACATCCAACAATAAAGGGATGACACTCGTTCTTGCTTTAAGTTATAGTTCGAGATGGGAAATTACAAGAGCTATGCGTTTAATTGCAGAGAAAGTTAAAAGCGGGTTAATCAAGCCGGAAGAGATTCAGGAATCAGATATCGATGCACATCTTTGCACGAATCAAATGCCGGATCCGGAATTACTTATAAGAACCAGTGGCGAAAACCGTATCAGCAATTACCTTCTTTGGCAAATTGCTTATTCAGAATTATATTTTACCAATACACTTTGGCCTGATTTCAAAAAGGAAGATTTTTACGAAGCATTAATTAATTACCAGGGCCGTGAACGCCGTTTCGGACGTGTCTCCGAACAAATAACTGAAAAATCCTGATGCTCGAAAAAGTGCAACGCTTTCTCCTGATTACACTTCTATTAATGAGCTACCGGTTGTCGGCGCAAGTGCAAATCGGAGGAGTTGAAGAACAAATTGATTATGCCAACCCAAAAGAATATGAAGTAGCGGGAATAACAGTTACCGGTGTTCAATTTCTTGATGAGAGCGCTTTAATAACATTAACAGGTATAAGTATCGGTGATAAAATCCGTGTGCCCGGTGATGATATTTCAGATGCCATTAACAACTTATGGAAGCAAGGTCTACTTGCTGACATAAAAGTAATTGCCCGTAAAATTGAAGGCAATCTGATTTTTCTTGAATTCGCTTTAGCCGAACGACCACGACTTTCTAAATTTTCATTTAAAGGAGTAAGCAAAGGAGAAGCTGATAAAATCCGGGAAAAACTGCAGTTGGTTACCGGAAAAGTCATTACAGAAAATCTGAAGCAAAATACTGTTAACAGGGTAAAAGAACATTTTATTGATAAAGGATTTCTTTTTACAGATGTAGAAGTTACCACCGAGAAGGATACTACCATACTTAACAGTGAGATTATGACAGTATCGGTTTCCAATAAAAAGAGAATAAAAGTTAATGAAATAAAAATTGCAGGCAATACCGAATTCTCTGATAAAAAGGTCCGGAGAAAAATGAAAGGTACAAAGGAAAAAGGGTTTTATAAAATTTTTACTTCTTCCAAATTTAATGAAACCGCATTCGAAACAGACCAGCAAAAAATTGTTGATGCATACAAGGATAAAGGTTACCGGGACGCCCGTATAGTAAGAGATACTTTTTATCGTGTAAGTGATAAAACTGTAAATGTTGAAATTGATATTGATGAGGGTCGAAAGTATTTTTTCCGAAAAATAACATGGGTTGGTAATACAAAATTTCCATCTACAATGTTATCTCAGTTACTTGATATTAACCCCGGAGATGTATATAGTCAGCAGAAGCTGGATCAGG
>JANOBN010000664.1:0-1742 GCA_031411675.1 Bacteroidota bacterium
TAAAAATTTTGGCAACTGTAACTAAATGTTTATGGCTTACAATAGGGAAGTAATTTTCAGGATAATAACTATTTAGTATTTTCAATATAAAACTAAAACGGAATAATTCTCTGGCTTTTGTGTAATTTTCATTTATAATTAAATCGGATAATGCTTCTCTTATTATAACAATTGCTTGCTCAGGTGTTTTGCCTTCTATTACACTAATATATTTACCATCATCTTTACTGTAATAAACATCGTAAACTGTTGTACCAGCTTGACCAGTTGAAAATCTTCCAACATCTTTCAACCCTTTTTCAATCCAATAACAAAAACTATTGTCCAAACCTCTTCCTAAACAATATCGTTCAAGGGTAAGATTAATAATCGATTCTTTAGGAAACTCTGTTGTAAATTCATTTAATTTTTCCGTAAAAAAATCGTCGTATGCAATACTTTGACTAGATTGTGCATAATTTTGAATAAAATATTCAATGTACTCATAAGGAGTAAAGGTTTTTTGTGCCTTTGTTAAATTATAAGCTATAATTTTAGCCAATCTGGTTTTACCCGTTCCTGGAGGTCCTTGAAGAATGATTTGTTTTTTATATTCTAATAGTGTTTTTATATTTTCCATATTTTCTTTTCTTTGAATGTAATCAAACCATTTTTTTACAAATCTGAGAGTTTTTGTGTCATTATATAAAGGAAAGAAAGTCCCACTGTGACCTACTTTTTCATTATTTACCCTAAAAGATTCATCTAAATCTTCAAAATAGGAAAGAATCTTAACCTTGTAGTTAATTCCAAAATCAGCACCTTTTATCTCATTTTTATCATCAATCTTATATATTACCTCAACCAAACAAATAGGGTAGCTTCCTTTATGAATTAGTAATACATCTCCCTTATTCAACTTTCCAAAACTTGGACCCGCATAATCAATATGAGATGTAATTCTTCTGTCTTTGATTACTTCATCTACGTGGTTTGTTCCTGTAGAACCATTTCTAATTTGTAGCTTGTAAAAATTTATCATATGCTATTAATCAAATAAACCTATCTCTTTACAACCTAAGAGAAATGGTACTTTTATAAAGTTGTCACCACTAAAAGGATTTTTGTTTAATCTATTTGGTAATTCTGCCAATTCCCAATTTCTTATTTGAGATGGCAATTCTTCCATATAATTAAACAACCAATATTTACCTTTACTTTCATTGGTTAAAAAATCTTTATACCGTGATTCTATACTATATGTATCTTTCCAAGTCTCAACCTTTTCCTTATCACGACTAACAATAAATTCAATATTAATGTTGTCATGTTCATAAAACTTGTAATCAACAATATCTACTTGAACTCTTAATTTGAAATCAATTTTATCCTTAGAATAAGGGAAAAAAGCCTTTCTTTTGTTTTGTCTATTTGTTGATAAAATTGGAATATCTCTTGTTTTGTATGATGAATTACAGTCATGACAAGTAGGTACTAAATTTTTAAAATTTATAGCATATAATGGATAATTTTCTTTAGGCAAAAAATGGTCATAAGCTTCATGTCCGTTCATTTCATAACTCCTTATAGTGTCAATACCACAAAATGGACAAATACCATTTGTATTTATTTTTACAAATTCTTTATAATGTTTTTCAAGATTCCCATTCTGATTTTTTATAACTGCTAAATCAAGCCCTTTCTCGTAAAGATTTACATAAAACTTATAAATTTTTTTTGCTAAATCAGGAGAATATTTTTTC
>JANOBN010000665.1:0-9150 GCA_031411675.1 Bacteroidota bacterium
TGTTTTAATTGATAATAGGATATTCCTTTGAGTGGTGTTTCATCAGTATAAGAATATTCCCTCATTTCATTAACTGTTCCTGCACCACGAACTGTGGTAACAACCTCAAAGTTTCTTCCATCGCTGCTTCTTTCCAGTGTAAAATAATCATTATCCTTTTCGCTTGCTGTTTGCCAGTTTATTTGTGCTTTGTTTCCATCCGCTGCTGCAGTGAAACTTATTAATGAAATTGGTAAAGGATTATTTGCTGTTGATGATGCCAGTGTAAAATATCCAAAGAAAGAACTTCCTGTATTGGTGGTTAATGTTCCGGTGAGTACATTACCAATTGCACTAACTGTACCGGCATCGCGCCATCTGGAAAGTGCTGCATCCCATCGTGCCACCCTGAGATCTGCAATTACGGTAACTCCACAACTGGCAACACCCCAACTGAGACCACTGTTTATTGAAGAGCTTCCTGATACACGATTAAGTGTCCAGTATTCACATTGACTCAAATGATGCAGGGAAGGATCTTTCGCAGTGCCGGTTACCAGAGCAGGGTTTGTATTAAAATATTCTGCCATATATTGATCTGTTGATGATGATGGTGCAGTTATACTAAACGGACGGTAAGCACCATTTCGGCCCAGAGGAAAAGTGAATGCCTGATTCCCGATTTTCAATACAGGCCCTTCCACATAAGAACTGTCAGAAGCAAGTGAAACAGCTGCTACACCATTACTGAATGAAAGAATATTGGAAGCTGTTGTAATTATTTTTCCGCTTGTAAGTATTAATGATGAGCTTATCCTTAATGGCACATTCAGGGTTAAACCATTTCCGTTATTTGCCATTGTCAATCGTTTAAACACGGGTGGAAATGAACTGCTTCCAATTATATTTTGAGGAATATTTCCATTAATTACTACTCTGCCCGATGATGAACCAAATGTTATTGGTGTTAATGTTCCATCAGTTGATATATTACCTGCATAATTATTGTTCCCATTGTATGCAGGGTACAGAATCCCCGACGACATTTGTCTATAAATTACATTACCTGAATAGGAGTCTCCATTAGAGTTGGCAAGTAATAAATAGTTGCCGGAATTATTAATAATAGTAATTGTTCCTTCCGGATTTCCAAATGTATTACCTCCTGTCCATGCATTATTGCTTCCGGCGCTTTTGGTGATATTTATATTACCGGATTCCACAGACAACATATTGGCATTAGTCAGATTCACATCATTCGCCGATAAAGTAAAATTCTTTTTAAATGTGGAAGCATTGATGGTACCGGTTGTATTACAAATAGCGGAGAAATCAGTTATTATTGTTGAATTAAGAACATTTAACAACGATGGATTCACCGTCAGGTATAAAGTGGTTGTTCCACTTTGATTTACACGGTTGAGTACCAGCGGTCCGGTTGTAAAACCTAATGAGGAAATTGCTTTGTTGGCAGCAAATACAGAAGACCCTCCGTTTCCCCCGAATTGCATGCCACCGGAAGAGGAATTATAAATTGTAACATCTCCGTTAAAATTTGATGTGCCGCTATGTGCAATATATAAAGTTGCTGTGGCAGCGGAGTCAGCAAAAATTATTTTTGATGCATTAAAAGTATCACCTGTGCTATTGCCAAGCAATAAATACCCGTTTCCTTTATTAATAATTGTTACTGAATCTGCATTATTACCAAATGTATTACCACCGGCCCATGCATTACTGCCACCGGCCGTTTTTGTAATCACTACTCCTCCTGTTTCTGTTGCAAAAGAATTGGCATTTGAAAGGCTTACATCAGTTGCAGTAAGATAAAATGCACTTTTAAAACTGCTTCCATTAATAGTAGTCGCTCCCTGACAAGTTGCATTAAACCGGGTGATGATAGTAGAATTCAAAACATTTAAAGTAGTTGGATTAACTGCTAATTGTAAAGATGAAGTACCTGATTCCGTTAACCTGTTTAGTATTAATGGGCCATTGATGTAGCTACCGGCCCATAGACCCGTATTTCCTGCAAAAACTGAGGAGCCATTACTGCCACCGAATTGAATACCCCCGGTAGAAATATTATTTATCTGAACATCTCCGTTAAAATTGGTTGTTCCGTTATGTGCAATATATAATATGGAAGATGCTGCAGAATCGGAAAGTGTTATTGTGCCGTTAAATATATCACCATTTGTATTAGCAAGTACAAGGTACCCATTTCCTTTGTTTGTGATGACTACTACACCATTTGTATTACCAAAAGTGTTTCCTCCTGTCCAGGTATTGTTCCCTCCTGCATTTTTCCTGACATAAACATCTCCTGAAGTTACTGCAAAACTATTAGCATTAGAAATATTGATATCATTAGCCACTAGCGAAAAATTCTTTTTAAAGGTAGATGCGTTTATGGTTGCTGTGCCGCTGCAACTTGCATTAAAATCTCCTATAAGTGTGGACAGGCTTGCATTAAAGTTAGTTAAGTTCACATTTAGTCCAAGAGATGAAGTTCCTGTTTGAGTGATCCTGTTAAGTGTAAGCGGGCCTGCTGTATATCCGGCAGCTGTTATTGTTTTATTGGCTAAAAAAGTACTGGATCCTGAACTTCCTCCGAATTGAATACCCCCTGTTGAAGTATTTATTAAAACTACATCGCCGTTAAAAACAGAAGTCCCATTGTGCGCAATGTAAATAATGGAAGATGATGTGGAATCAATAAATGAAATGGTGTTTGCATTATAGGTATCACCAGAGGAATTAGCAATTGCAATATTGCCGTTCCCTCTATTTATTATTGTTATTGAATCTGCATTAAGTCCAAATGTATTGCCGCCGGTCCATGTATTGTTCCCTCCGCCTGTCTTCGTAATATTTACATTACCCTCCTGTGTTGCCAGTGCGTTGGCATTGGTTAAAGTCACATCCGTTGCTGTGAGCCGGAATGATTTCTTAATAGTGCTGCCATTGAGTGTTGCAGTTGAACTGCAGGTAGCATTAAAACTACCCAATAATGTGCTATTTAAAACACTTAATGATGTTAATGTTGCAGTAATATCAGATGCGCTACTTCCGCTTTGACTGATGCGGTTTAGTGTAAGCGGCCCTGCAGAATAAACTCCTGTTGACAATGATTGATTGGCTGCAAAAGTGCATGAGCCACTACTGCCGCCAAACTGAACTCCTCCTGTTGAAATATTATTAATTTGTACATCATCATTAAAGATAGTTGAACCGTTATGCGCTATATACAATACTGCTGATGCTGTTGAATCAGAAAAAGTTACCGGTGCATTAAAGATATCACCGTTTGAATTTGACAGTACAAGATACCCATTGCCCTTGTTAGTAATACTCACACTTCCCGAAGAATTACCAAAACTGTTACCACCTGTCCAAGTTGTATTACTACCTCCCATTTTACAAATGTTTACATTACCTGAATCTGTTGCCAGATTATTTGCATTGCTTAATGTTACATCACTTGCTGACAGATAAAAATCCTTTTTAACAGTACTATTACTTATTGTTGCTGTTGCAGAACATGTTGCTGAAATTCCTGATGTTAATGTTGAATTGGTTATACTTAGTGAACTTAAAGATGCAACAAACTGCGAAGAAACTGTTCCTGACTGAGAAACGCGGTTTAAAGTCAGCGGGCCGTTCAAATAGGTGCCGCTAATTATAGTTTTATTTGCTGCAAATATGGAAATACCATTGGAACCCCCAAGTTGTACTCCTCCCGTTGAAGTGCTATTCAAAGTAACATCCTCTGCAAAATTACTGGTTCCATTATGTGAAAGATAAAAAGTTCCTGAAGCGGTATTATTTGAAATAGTTACCGGACCATTAAAAGTATCACCATTCGATTGTGCAAAAACCCAGTTACCACTTCCATTTTGAATGATATTAACCGGTCCGTTGAATACATTATTCCCTGATAAAGAATTGTTACTACTACCGGTCTTTTCAAGATCAACGGAATTCAATGTTGTGTTTTTTAATTCAGAAAAAGAAGAAGCAGTTATTTTGCCGTTATTAATAGTGCAACCTGATATACTTGCAGAAGAAGTGATTGTGATAGTATTACCATTCAAATCAATGCTGCCGGTACTGATTGATAAATTACTTGCAGTGATGGAACCCGTTAATACCGGATAATTTGGTCCTGACGAATTATTGATATTAATATGTGCTCCGGCTGTCGGCACTGCATTCGGTGACCAGTTGGCTGCAGTGTACCAATCACTGCTAACTGTACCTTTCCATGTGGCACCGCTAGATCCATATGAATTCTCACTGGTTCCGATATTTAAATAAAAAAAGGAGACAAAAAATACCGGAATAAATATTGCAAATGCTACAATTGCAACTCTTCTCATTTTTTGTTTTAGTGATAAGGTTTGCTTCTGCCTTAACTCCAAACGTGGTCGTCTGATATTACTTTTAGTTTTCATATGCTATTGCAACGAATCAATTTCTTTTCTGGTTTGCAATATTTCAATAATTTTATAGGCTATTTTTTATATTTCTTGCAGAACATCTGTTTTGTCATTCTTTCATCTACAAGCCTTGTATTGTTGCTACTACACAAGAGTGAAAAATGTAAAAATTGATAAAAAAAAGAGTGCTGTCATTTTGAAAATATTTTGATAAAAAGCACCAATTCGGGTCCTTATTTTTTTCGAATAAATGGGGAAAAATCGGTCTTAATGAAACAAAGCATGATATTAAGTTAATAATGCTGTTAAAATTGCGTACAAAAAAAAGAAGAGCATTGTAATTATAGAGCTGAAAAATTACATCAAATTAAGTTAAAGTTTAAAAAATCACTTAGCGGCTTTTTCGCGGGCAATCATTTTTTTGATTTCATTGAGTTTCATCAATGCTTCAACCGGTGTAAGGGTATTAATATCGGTATTAAAAATTTCATCCCTTATCTGCTCCAGCAGTGGATCATCCAGCTGAAAAAAACTTAACTGTAAATCATCCATCTGATGCTTTAAGTTGCCCGCCTTCATCAATTCAGTACCACTATGGGCATTCTCCAGGGTATGCAACATTCTGTCCGCACGATGAATAATCTGTTCCGGCATTCCAGCAAGACGGGCGACATGGATACCAAAGCTATGTTCACTGCCACCGGGCACCAGCTTCCTCAGAAATAAAATGCGTGAACCACTTTCCCTGATGGACACATTATAATTTTTAATCCTGGAAAATTGCGCTGCCATCTCATTTAACTCATGATAGTGTGTTGCAAAAAGAGTCCTTGCTTTGGAACGCGGGTGCTCATGTAAAAATTCTGCAATAGCCCATGCAATAGAAATACCATCATACGTAGAGGTGCCTCTGCCAATCTCATCGAGTAATACCAGGCTGCGTGGTGAAAGATTATTCAATATGCTTGCAGTCTCATTCATCTCTACCATGAAGGTAGATTCTCCCTGCGAAATATTATCCGACCCTCCTACTCTGGTAAATATTTTATCCACTACTCCAATCGCTGCTGATTGTGCAGGAACAAAACAACCTGCCTGTGCCATTAAAGTAATCAACGCCGTTTGTCGTAATAAAGCAGATTTACCAGCCATATTAGGACCGGTGATCATGATGATTTGTTGATGATCCTGATCAAGATATAAATCATTCGATATATATTCTTCTCCCTGCTGCATTTGTTGCTCCAGAACGGGATGTCTGCCACTTTTGATATCGATGACAAGAGTATCATTCAATTGTGGCCGAGTGTAATTGTACTGAACCGATGCTGTTGCATACGACTGCAGACAATCAAGCCTTGCCAGAATAGATGCATTCAATTGTAATGGCTCTACCCATTCTGCCAGACGATTAAGGAACTCATTAAAAAGCAGTTCTTCAAGACGAAGTATCTTTTCTTCTGCTCCAAGAATTTTTTCTTCATAATGCTTTAGCTCATCAGTTATATAACGTTCAGCATTTGCCAGTGTTTGTTTACGAACCCAGGAGGAAGGCACCTTTTCTTTATGAACATTGGTTACTTCTATATAATAACCAAACACATTGTTGTAGGCAATTTTCAAAGAAGATATGCCTGTTTTAATAACCTCTTCTTGCTGTATCTTCAATAAATAATCCTTTCCGGAATAAGCTATTTCACGTAACTCATCCAGTTCTGTAGAAATACCCTGACGAATCACACCACCTTTATTCACCAGTGCCGGAGGATCATTGTTAATAGTAGTGTTAATCAACTCAAGCAATACAGCACATGGGTTTAATTGTTCTCCGGTGATTCTAAGCTGATCATGATTAGTATTTAAACATTGCTCTTTAAGCGGAGCAATAGAATCAAGAGCCCTTTTTAATTGCAAAATTTCACGCGGATTTGTTTTATGTAATGCAATACGTGAGGTAATCCGCTCCAGATCACCAATAGTTCGTAACCGGATAATAAGTTCCGCGCAAAAAGTTTCCTGCTTAACTATAAAATCCACTACTTGCAATCGTTCTTCAGCAAGGGCTGTCTCTTTTAAAGGAAGCAATAACCATCGGCGAAGCATCCGGGCTCCCATTGGTGTAATGGTTTTGTCGAGCACATCCAGCAACGTACTTGCTTTTTCATTGGTTGAATGAACAATCTCAAGATTACGAATAGTAAACCGGTCAAGCCATACATATTTTTCCTCTTCTACTCTTGCAATACGTTTTATCTGTGATTGCCCTGATTGTTGCATTTGCTTTAAATGATGCATAACAGCCCCGGCTGCGATTACGGCCACCTCCATATCTTCAATGCCAAATCCTTTCAAAGAGTTCACCGCAAAATGCTTCAACAATACTTCCTGTGCATAATCTTTAGTCCATATCCATTCATCAACAGCATAAGTGTAATAACGGTTAATATTCTCCTGATCAAATTGTTTTTGAACGGAGCGGGGCAACAATAATTCGCTTGGACTAAATCCCTGTAAAACTTTTTCTATATATAATTTATCTCCTTGTGCCACCAAAAACTCTCCGGTACTTACATCTGCAAGTGCAATACCATATAATTCACCATTATTAAGCAGTGCACCCAAAAAATTATTGGAGCGATGATCCAGCATTTTATCACTGAATGCAACTCCCGGACTTACCACTTCTGTAACTCCACGCTTAACAATTTTTTTAGTCAGCTTAGGGTCTTCTAATTGATCACATATTGCTACACGCATACCGGCACGAACCAATCGTGGCAGATAGGTATCCAGTGAATGATGAGGGAACCCTGCCAGATCCATTTCTGAGGCGGCGCCATTGCCTCGCTTGGTTAAAACAATACCCAATACTTTTGATGCCCGTACTGCATCATCATTGAAGGTCTCATAAAAATCCCCTACACGGAAAAGCAGCAAAGCATCCGGATACTTGGCCTTGATAGCATTATACTGCTGCATCAAAGGAGTTTCTTCCTTAGCTGTTTTGGGTAATTTATCCTGTAGTTGCTCACTCATCTTTACTTTCGCGAAAATAACGACTTGCCTCATGCAAAAATTAACAAACCAGGAGTTAGAGCGCCTTACTGTGGAGGAATTCAAAAATGTTGAAAAACTCCCTGTTTTTATAGTCCTCGACAATGTCAGATCCGGCCTTAATGTAGGAAGTGTTTTCCGATCCTCTGATGCTTTCAGGGTGGCAGGGGTATATTGCTGCGGTATTACGCCTTGTCCTCCTAACCGCGATGTACTGAAAAGTGCCCTCGGCGCCACAGAAAGAATTTTTTGGAAACAGTTCCCTTACACAATAGGGGCTATAACAGAGCTCCGAAATACCGGTTATAAAATTGCAGCCGTAGAGCAAACGGTAAACTCTGTGATGCTGCATCAGCTGCCACATACATTTACGGAGCCCCTTGCTTTAATTTTCGGACATGAAATGAATGGAGTGAGCCAGGATGTTATTGAAATGTGTGATTTTACCATTGAAGTACCACAGGCGGGCACCAAGCACTCTCTAAATATCGCAGTTTGTGCCGGTATCGTGCTCTGGGAAATTTTTCGCAATCAGGTTAATAATCAATAAATTATTTTATTGGAGTTATAATCTCTTTTCTGTCAATTAAATCGTCAATAGTACTTTATTCGTCGAAAGCATTTTAGGCGCAAAGGGAATTCTATTAGTTTCGCAACCATAAACCATAAAAAAATGAGATTTAACTATTTAAATTTATTGTTAGCCCCTGCAATGCTCCTCGTTGTTTCCTGTGGAGGAGAGGAGAAGAAGCCTGTTGCGGATTCCGCCGAAAAAAAAGAAACGGAATTCAACTACATCGCTGACCGTTTTGCCGATATTCAGGTTTTACGTTATGAAGTGGAAGGCTTTGATGAACTACCTCTTCAGCAAAAGGAATTAGCGTATTATTTAAGTGAAGCAGCATTATGCGGACGCGATATTTTCTACGATCAAAAGTACCGTCATAATATACGCATCCGTAAATCCTTAGAGACAATTTTAGAAACCTATACCGGTGATAAAAATTCTGATAATTACAAGAAATTTGAAACCTATGCAAAACGATTTTTCTTTTCCAATGGTGTTCATCATCATTATGCTTCCGTGAAAATGATACCAGAATGTAGTTTTGATTATTTCAAATCATTAATTGAAGGCAGTGATGCTGCAAAATTACCTTTGGATGGAATGTCAAAAGAAGATTTTCTGGCCTTATTACAGAAAGCTGTTTACGATCCAAATGTAGATGGCAAAACAGTAGATTTAAGTCCCGGCATTGACAATGTAAAAGCATCAGCTAATAATTTTTATGAAGGGGTAACTCAAAAAGAAGCGGAGGCATTTTATAAAAATCTGCAGGCTGCACATCCGGGCGATAAGTCACCTTGGGGTATAAACTCAAAACTGGTTAAAGAAAACGGAAAAATTGTAGAGAAAGTCTGGAAATCCGGTGGCATGTACACTCAGGCAATTGATAAAATTATTTATTGGTTAACCAAAGCCTCCACCGTTGCTGAAAATGATGTTCAGAAACAAACTATTGAGAAGCTGATTAAATTTTATCAGTCAGGAAATCCAAAAGATTTTGATGATTATTCAATTAGCTGGGTAAGTGATACTGCTTCACGAATTGATGCCGTTAACGGATTTATTGAAGTGTATGCTGATGCCATTGGCAAGAAAGGTGCTTTTGAA
>JANOBN010000666.1:0-1887 GCA_031411675.1 Bacteroidota bacterium
AAAAAAAATAATTATTAATCATATTTTAAAGAAACTTAAAAGTAAAGTTGCTACAATTAGCTGGCAAAAAATATAAGTAGAGAGTGTAAAGTAAATTGTGTAAACTGATTTTTAGAGTTTACATCTTGATTCAAAGATAACTAAAAATTGATGCATAATAATGCCCCAGTTTCTAATCTGTCTACACCAAGCTTGCTCTATATTTATAATTGCCAGATAAACCGACTTAGAAGCTGCATTTTCATTAGGAAATTGGGTTCTTGTTTTAGTATATTTTCTAATTCCTCGATTTAAATTTTCTATGGTATTAGTTGTATAAATGATTTTTCTTAGCTCCATTGGATACTCAAAATAATTAGATAGATTTGGCCAGTTTTCCTCCCATGATGCTATTGCATATTTATACTTTGACTGCCATTTAATTTTAAACACTTCAAGCTCTTCAAGAGCGGTTTTTGCGTTTGGCGCAGTGTATACTTTCTTTAAGTCTGAGCAAAAAAACTTTCGATCTTTACTTACAACAAATTTACAGCTATTCCTTATTTGGTGGACAATACATAGTTGGGTTACACTTAAGGGAAAGACAGATTTTATGGCCTGGGTAAACCCTTTTAAGTTGTCGGTGCATGCAATTAAAATATCTTGAACTCCACGAACTTTTAAATCATTTAATACTGTCATCCAAAATGAAGCAGTTTCCGTTTTCTCAATCCAAAATCCAAGAACTTCTTTCTTGCCATCAGGCCGCAAACCAATTACAATATAAACACATTTATTAATGACCTTCCCATCTTCTCTAATTTTCAGAACAATGCCATCCATCCAAACAGTAAAATAAACAGCTTCTAATGCTCTTTGCTGCCATTCTCTTGCAAGAACCATGATCCCTTCTGTTATATTAGACACAGTGGTTTCACTGATTTCTAAGCCATAAATTTCATGCACTTGCTTGCGCACATCAGAGGTAGTCATTCCTCTGCTATACATGCCAATAATTGCATCTTCAATTTTGCTACTTATGGTTTGACCTTTAGGTATAATAATGGGATCAAATTTTCCATTTCTATCTCTAGGAATATTCAAAACAACTTCGCCAACATTCTCTGTCGATACAGTTTTTTGAAAGGTCCCATTTCTGCTATTCCCTGTGTTATTACCTTCCTTGGTATGTTTTGAATAACCCAGGTGTTCATCCATTTCAGAGCGTAACATTGCTTCTATGCCTTGCTTATATATTTCATTGAAATACTCTTGAAAGGATTCTTTGCTTTTAAATTGATTGAAAAAATCTTTGGGAAACTTAGTTTCCGACTTGTCTTTGTTTGACATTTTGTATATTGGTTTAAAGGTAAGAAAAAATTTCAAAATTCTCTTGGAGGGTCGTTCCGCTTCGCTCCACTTCCCCTCCAAGAGAATTTATCCCCCTAAATCAGTTTACACAATTTACTTTACACTACCTATTCATGCAACAAACCATCAGGTTGCAGCTCATTTCCATGAAAATACTTTATATAGCCTGTAAAATGCTATAATTAACTGTTCATTACATTCAGTTTCCATTAAATTACCCTTTGTATCATTAATATAACCACCAATAGCAGTAACATAGCAGTAACAAAACAGTTATTAGCAGTAACAAATCAGCTAAAAAACATCAATCAACAGTAACAAAACACCTAAAAAACCTTAATTAGCAGTAATCAGCAGTAACAAAACACCCATATTTACAAGCTGGCCTGCTTTTAAAAGGGTTAGGGCATTTTTACAACATCATATTTCACGTAAAATTTGCGCCATTCTTATTTTCATTTCTGATGACATAAGTTCTACTGTTAAATATTCAGATTCACTTTGAAGTGCCCGTGAAAAAGATTCAATCGCAGGAAC
>JANOBN010000667.1:0-6884 GCA_031411675.1 Bacteroidota bacterium
CCCATTGAATGATGAATTGCTGATAACTGGTGGCGAAGAGATAAGTGCAGAGATGGCAAAGAAAATTGACGACACCGGAATTGAAACTGTTGAAATCCGTTCGGTACTTACCTGCGAAAGCAAACGTGGTGTTTGTGTGAAATGTTATGGTAAAAATCTGGCATCCGGTAATTTGGCTCAAAGAGGTGATGCCGTTGGTATCATCGCTGCGCAATCAATTGGTGAACCGGGAACTCAGCTTACACTCCGTACCTTCCACGTAGGTGGTGTGGCTTCTAAAGGATCAACAGAATCCAGCATCATTGCAAAGTTTGGCGGAGTTGTTGAATTTGAAGAAGTGCGCTCTGTGAAGCATGGTAAGAAAACAGATAATGCAGAAGTAATAATCGGACGTTCCGGTGAGATGCGTATTGTGGATGAGAATACAAAAGCAGTTCTTGCTTCTCATAATATCCCTTACGGAGCACATTTATATATAAAAGAAGGGCAGAAAGTTGAGAAAGGAACACTTCTTTGTGACTGGGATCCTTACAACGCTGTTATCATTTCTGAAGTGGCAGGTAAAATCGGTTTCGAGCATATCGAAGAAGGTATTACTTTTAAAGAAGAAACTGATGAGCAGACCGGCTACAAAGAAAAAGTAGTGGTTGACAGCCGTGATAAGACCAAAAATCCTGTTATTAAAATTGTTTCCGGAAAAGAAATATTAAAAGCATATAACATTCCTGTTGGTGCACATATCATCGTAAATCTTGATGATAAAATTGAGGTTGGAGAAATTCTTGTAAAGATTCCACGTACCATGGGACGAAGCGGTGATATCACCGGTGGTCTTCCACGTGTAACGGAATTATTTGAAGCACGAAATCCGTCCAACCCTGCTGTTGTTTCTGAAATTGATGGTGTGGTTAGTTATGGCGGAATTAAGCGTGGTAACAGAGAGATTGTTGTTACTGCAAGAGACGGGGAGGTTAAGAGATACCTGGTTCCACTGGCAAAACATATCCTTGTTCAGGATAATGATTTTATCAGAGCCGGTTTCCCGTTATCTGATGGTGCGATCACCCCAAGCGATATTCTGGCAATAAAAGGACCTACAATGGTTCAGGAATATCTGGTAAATGAGGTGCAGGAAGTGTATCGTTTACAAGGTGTGAAAATCAATGACAAACATTTTGAAGTAATCGTTCGTCAGATGATGCGTAAAGTAATTATTGAAGATCCGGGAGATACTCGTTTCCTTGAAAGAGAAGCCGTGAATAAGATTGACTTCATGGAAGAAAATGATTCTATCATCGATAAAAAAGTAGTGGTTGATCCGGGTGATTCACCTGCACTTAAACCAGGACAGATTGTAACCCTTAGAAAACTGCGTGATGAGAATTCACAGTTGAAGAGAAAAGACATGAAGCTGGTTGATTATCGGGATGCAATGCCTGCAACCTCCTCTACCCTTCTTCAGGGAATTACTCAGGCTTCTTTACATACCAAGAGCTGGATTTCAGCTGCTTCCTTCCAGGAAACTACCAAGGTACTTAATGAAGCTGCTATACGTGGCAGCATCGATTACCTGAATGGTTTGAAAGAGAATGTAATTGTGGGTCACCTAATCCCTGCCGGTACAGGCCTTCGTGAGTACGAAAAACTCATTGTTGGCTCACAGGATGAATATGATTTATTAATGGCTTCCAAAAAAGAAGTAGAAGAAGTACAATAATTTAAGCATTATTTACAATACAGTTAAACTCCTCATTATAATGGAAGATAAAAATCAGAATCAGTTAAATATCGAACTCTCAGAAGAGATAGCAGAGGGTATTTATAGCAACCTTGCTATTATCACTCATTCTAACTCTGAATTTGTTGTTGACTTTGTGAAAGTGATGCCGGGTGTCCCGAAGGCGAAAGTAAAAGCCAGAATCGTTTTAACTCCTCAGCATGCTAAACGTTTGCTGGCAGCCTTAAATGATAATATCGGCAAATTTGAAGCTATTCACGGCACTATTAAACAAACGGAAGGAGTTGGCATACCAATGAATTTCGGCGGTCCGACGGCTCAAGCCTGATTTTTATTAAATAAATGATAAAACCCTGACAGAAATTTCTGTCAGGGTTTTGTTTTTTAAAGCCATTTTCATGTAGATTTGCTTCTAAAGACGTAACATAAAATCCCAAACAATAATGAAAAAATTACTTATCGTTTTAGCAGTATTAACCTCAAATCTGGTAGTGGCATCACAAGGCAGCAAGTGGTGGTCAGATATTTCTCAAACTCAGGCAGGTGCCAAAGGAGAACAAATTATTCTTACAAAATCCTGTCGTTATTTAGATCTTTCGCTTAATGATCTTGCCGCATATTTAAGTACTGCTCCAATGGAATTTACTCAGGCTGCAAAAACAAAGAATGTGGAACTGGAATTACCATCACCTGACGGATCTTTTCAACGATTCCGCATAGTAGAATCACCAGTTTGCGCACCGGAACTGGCTGCTAAATTTCCCGAAACACGCACCTGGTCCGGACAAGGGATTGATGATGCTACAGCTACCGTAAGATTGGATATTACTCCTTTCGGTTTTCATGCAATGATTCTTTCTGCAAATGGTGATATTTTTATTGATCCGGTAAATCTGTCAACAACAAATACCTATTTATCCTATTACCGAAAAGATTGCATTCAAAGACCCAACAGCGGCATTTGTAATTTTGACGAAGAAGATGAATGGAATAAGCAACAAATTGAAGAATTAAAAGCCATTCGTAATAGTCATCAGGATGAAGGGAGAAGTATGGGTGATAATCTTCGTACTTACACGCTTGCATTAGCCTGTACCGGTGAATACGCTGCTGTTTTTGGAGGTACAGTATCAGGTGCACATGCAGCGATGGTTACCAGTGTTAACCGAGTATCAGGTGTGTATGAAAAAGAACTTGCCATCCGTATGGTTTTAATACCAAATAATGATACTTTAATATTTACCAATTCTGCAACAGATCCGTACACTAACAATAGCGGCGGAACTATGCTTGGTGAAAATCAAACTACCGTAAATGCACGAATCGGATCTGCAAATTATGATATTGGGCATGTATTCAGTACCGGTGGTGGTGGTATAGCCGGTTTAGGTGTTGTTTGCACATCCAGTCAGAAAGCCAGAGGAGTAACCGGTCTTCCAAATCCGGTTGGAGATCCTTTTGATATTGATTTTGTTGCTCATGAAATGGGTCATCAGTTTGATGGAAACCATACTTTTAATAGCGTTACCGGAAACTGTGGTGGTGGTAACAGAAATGCCTCCACGGCTTATGAGCCAGGAAGTGGTATTACTGTGATGGCCTATGCCGGAATTTGCGGAAGTGATGATTTAGCAGCACACAGTATCCCTACATTCCATACAATAAGTTTTGATGAAATTCAAGATTACACACAATTCGCCTCAGGTAGTACCTGCCCAACCACTACTCCTACCGGAAATAATCCACCGGTAGTTTCCTTGACAACTTATCAATATAATGTACCCTTAAATACTCCATTTAAATTAACCGGTGCCGGATCCGACCCGGATAATGATACCATCACCTATAGCTGGGAAGAATTTGATTTAGGCGCAGGTGGTGCATGGAATGCACCGGTGGGTAATGCTCCTATTTTCGCAAGCATACTGCCTACACTAAGCCCGGTACGTTTATTTCCAAAGCTTACTAATATTTTAAACAACGTGGATTCTAAAGGCGAAAAGAAGGCAACTTATGCACGGGTTTTAAACTTCCGCCTGACATTGCGCGATAATAGAAATAATGGTGGCGGTGTGACTTATGATGATGTAAATACGGAAGTAAACGTGGTTAACACTACAGTGCCTTTTGCAATAACTTATCCTAACCTAACAGGCATTAGTTGGGCCGTGGGATCATCACAAACAATTACCTGGGCTGTAGCAAATACAACAGCTGCCCCAATAAGCACACCTAATGTGAATATATATCTTTCCACAACAGGTGGTACAACATATCCATTCCCGATTCTAATTGCTTCTAATGTTCCTAATAACGGTTCTTATACATTTACTGTTCCGAATAATTTAACAACAACCGGACGTATACTTGTTGAAGGAGCAGGGAATATTTTTCTTGATATCAACGATAAAAACTTCACCATAACTTCCACAATCGGAGTTGAGGAAGCTGTGTCACTTGAATCAACAAATCTGGTACCTAATCCTGCTCAGAACGAAATTCAATTAATTATGTCCGGACCTGTTCGCGGACGTATTACAGCTTCCGTTTTTGATATCAGCGGTCGTCTTGTTCTTTCAAATTCATTCGATAAAAATGCAGAAGGTTTGGTTCAAGTGCTGGATATCAC
Organism: Bacteroidota bacterium; assembly: GCA_031411675.1. Taxonomy (GTDB): domain Bacteria; phylum Bacteroidota; class Bacteroidia; order AKYH767-A; family OLB10; genus JANOXC01. The sequence goes on from JANOBN010000667.1 coordinate 4,368, forward strand.
CAGACTTGAAAATGGATTGTATACTGTTTCTATTGAAACTGAAAAAGGAATCATCACAAAAAGATTTAATAAACAATAAATATTATTTGCAAATTTAAAGCCCGGTAGTTGATCTGCCGGGCTTTTTTGTTTTGGCTTATTTTGTTTTCTGGCATTTTATTTTTTTATAAGGGAGTTTTCCATCGATTACATCAAATGCAGTCATTCCTCTCACTACTTCGTAATTCAGCTTTCTATTCAGATGATGAATCATTGTAGTAATAATAGTCACATCCCTTATGGTTTCAGTATTATAACGAAGTAAGAGGCAGGAAGCATTTTTTGCATATCCGGAAAAGTGTAAACCTTCCAGACAATTCAACTGTTTACTAATGGCTATTATAGAAGATTCTGTTTGATTGGGAATACGAATAATCAACTGCTGTTCCTGGGCAAAAGCATTGCTCAGATTTAAACATATTAAAAACAGGATAATACTCCTCATATCGTCAAGTTACGAAATCACCGACTATAAGATCATCAATTTAAGCTGTTTTCTTACATTTTTCTTTCATTAGGCTGAATTATTCTGCTTCTGCTCTAGAATAGTAAATATGATGGATATCATATTAAACTAAGATCATCAATATCCAAACACAAATACTGCAATTAATGCAACTGAAGCAGTTGTCGGCAGTAGCGGCAGAAATAAACAAACCAGCTTACGATGCCGAAAAGCTTAATTGCATCTTCCAGAAATGAATCTTTCTCCAAAGGCAAAGGAAGGATATCTATTACTGTGGATAGGCCCATCAGAAAGAATGCAGTAAAAAGAATAACAAACTCCGTTGAAAGTATCTTTCGCCGGAACAAAATTATATATATCGCAAATAGATTAGCATAACTAACAATTACTGCATTTTCAGGAACATGCAGAAAATGCGGTAATACTTCTTCATGCAATAAAAACATATCATCAAAAGCAAGCAGCAGAGTAATTAATCCGGATGCCAGAATAAATTTATAATCTTCCCTCAGAAAATTTCTGTCCCGGATAATAAATGCAGTAAACAAACAGAGTATTGCTGCTCCGCTCCATATCATAATTCCAATATTTGAAAATGCGCCGAGATAAAACGGAGCATGCATTAAAGCCGTAGGATCCTGAGTAAAAGTATCAAGAGGAATGCCCTTGTAGGTGCTTACAACAATTACAATTAGCTGGCTCAGAAATACCAGCAGAAAAGAAATCAACAGTATTGGAGTAACGTTACGGAACTGGCTGGAAATGCTTCTCATCTTTACCCCTAGGGCGCTTAATCTAATATTTGTTTTTTCTGCATTTGAAATTCTTCCTCAGTAAGAAGTCCTTTATCACGAAGTCTGCCCAATTTTTCAATTCTATCCATACGCGTTTCTACAAAATCTTTAGTTACGGATGAGGATGGCTTATTCACCTCCTCCTCGGAATCTTCTTCCGGAGTTTTCTTTCTGGCATAAAACCAGAAAATAGTAATCAATAAAATAATTCCGGCAATAACGTTAAAAATCAGCAAAATAGAACTCGTATGTGAAGTCTGAAGCTGTTGTCCTTTAGATAAGTCAAGTTCCGTTTTATAATTTTCATTTATTTCCCTTAATTCCTGCATCTCATCGCGCAATGAACTCTCCTTTTGTAAACCATCATTTAAAAGTTGAAGGAGGGAATCATTTTGACTTTTAAGTGCCGTAATTTCCAGTGACATACTATCAGCAAGAGAGCGGTAAGAAAATGTTTTTACTTTTTGAGGCTCCATTGATGCTAATAGAGCCGGCTTTACAACAACCCTTATTGGTCGTGAAGTAGTATCCTGGCTGTTTGCTGAAACCACTATCATTAACAGGAGAATCAGAACTTTTATTTGCTTCATGTAAAAATTTCAAGTAAGCACGCAAGTTACATCCGGGAGGCCATCTGTCAAGCATTTTGTTAAAAAATAAGCTTATTTTGTCTATAACTCTTGCCTATAGAGGATTTCCCGCTAATTCAATTATGCAAAGCAGGTTACCTTATTGTTTTTTAATTTAATCTTGCGGCTGATGCCTGATTTCTATCAACTTAAAAACGGTTTAAGAGCCATCCATTACTATATACCGGATAGCCCTGTAGTTCATTGTGCATTAATGGTAAACTGTGGTGGCAGAGATGAGCCTAAATCAAAAGCCGGCCTTGCACATTTTATCGAACATACCTTTTTTAAAGGCACAAAAAAACGATCATCCCGTCAGATTTTAAACTCACTTGAAGTATTGGGAGGCGAATTGAATGCTTATACCACAAAAGAAGAGACGTGCATTCATGCTTCTATAATGAAACAGTATCTTCCAAAAGCAGCGGATATTATTGCTGACATTTTTCTTAATGCCACCTTCCCCGCCCGTGAACTGGAAAAAGAGAAAAAAGTAATTCTTGATGAAATACATGCTTATGAGGATATCCCTTATGAACAGATTTATGATGATTTCGAAGGTGTACTTTTTAAAAATCATCCTTTGGGG
>JANOBN010000668.1:0-1601 GCA_031411675.1 Bacteroidota bacterium
TAAAAAAAGAATTGGCAGAAGCAAAAAGCTTGGCTGAATTAACCATGCTTGAAAACAAACAATTTTTAGAAGAAATAGAGGAGTTAAAGGCATTGTTGAAAGTGATGAGGACAAAGAAAAGCACCCAATAAAATAATTGGACATATATAGATAAAACCTTATTTTAGGTACCTAAAACTAATTATTATGCATTTAATTGAAAGAGTTAAAAACATTTTGGTAACTCCCAAAACAGAATGGGAAGTAATTAATGGTGAAGCGGCTACCCCCATGTCGTTGCTTACGAGTTATGTTATACCATTGGCTTTAATTGGAGCTATAGCATCATTCATTGGTTACGGTCTTATCGGAATAAATATTTTTGGTGTAAAAGTTGGTGGTATCAGTTGGGGAGTAGCAAAAGCAGCGACTGTATTTATCACTGCTATTGCAAGTTATTTTATTTGCAGTTATGTGGTAGATGCGCTAGCCCCAAGTTTTTCTTCAGAAAAAGACATTAATAAATCTGCACAATTAGTAGCATACGCCTCCACTGCGTCATCCGTTGCTGCAGTTTTTAGTATTCTGCCCATGCTTGGTATTTTATCTATCTTAGGCTTATACTCAGTATATTTATTTTATGTTGGTATTCCAGTAATGAAAAAAACTCCTGAGGAAAAAAGAATAGTTTATATGATTGTAAGTGCTTTGGTTATTATAGTTTGTGCGATAGTAATTAATATGATTCTCTTAAGAATAGTTTACTCAATTTTAGGAAATCCATATTCTATAGGAATAAATAGCATTTTTAACTGATAAAAAGCTTAAATAAATATTTTTAAAAGCATCTTTGCATAAAAGATGCTTTTTTATTTAAAAAATTTCACAAAATGAGTTCAATAGCAGACATTAGAAAAGATTACCAGTTACAATCATTATCGGAAGAAGATGTTACATCAAATCCTATGGATCAATTTACAAAATGGTGGGATGAAGCCCTTGCAAGTAATATTGATGAAGTAAATGCTATGACACTAGCAACTGCCAATAAAGACGGCAAGCCTTCTGCAAGGATTGTTTTACTAAAAGGTATGAACAAAGATGGTTTTGAATTTTTTGGAAACTACGAAAGCCACAAGGCTAAAGACATGGCTGAAAATGAAAATGTGGCGCTTGTTTTTCATTGGAAAGAAATAGAAAGGCAAATTAGAATTGAAGGGACTGTTTCAAAATTAGAAGAAACGGTAAGCGATGTATATTTTTTAAGTAGACCACAAGAAAGTAAAATTGGTGCATGGTCATCTCCACAAAGCAGTATTATAGAAAATAGAGCAATTTTAGATGAAAATGTGCTGCGTACCAGAGCGACATTTAAAGACGCAGCTGTAACAAGACCAGCATTTTGGGGAGGCTATCTTGTTAAACCATCACTGATAGAATTTTGGCAAGGTCGCCCCAACAGGCTGCACGATAGACTACAATACACATTGGAAAAAGGGCATTGGGTGTTAAATAGGCTTGCACCTTAACAAGACAGAAAGAAAAGGGCTGATTTTTTATTTCAGCCCTTCCATTTATTTTGCGTCTTTAGGAGCTGCTGCTTTTTTAGGTGCTGCTTTTTT
>JANOBN010000669.1:0-3830 GCA_031411675.1 Bacteroidota bacterium
CCGTGATTAAAACCAAATCTTCCTTTATTGTATTTCTTTTACAATATGCACTTTGGTGGCTGATATGGATTGTACTTTGTACAGTTGTTTTGCATCGTTTAAAAATTAGCTGGACAACGGCTTTAGCAGATGCTTCGGTGACTAATCTGTTGTTGGCATTAAGCGGATTCGGAATAATAAATACCAATAAAATATATGCTCCTCAAAAGGGAAATTATATATATAGTCTGGGGTATATCCTGGTGTTGTCAATGCTGGTAATTATGGCTTCCGGTTACTTTTTGAGTTATCGGTTTTATTATGACCCTTTATATATGTCAGTACTGGAAGCATCTATGCCATTCCGGTTTGTGTTTTCATTGCTGATGATAACATGCATGTCTTTAGTCAGTGGAAACCGTTTTTATGCCAGACAGCAAGTGGAAAATCAACAAAGGAAGGAAGAGGCAGAACGGTTATTGCGGGAAGCAGAATTATCGAAATTGAGACAACAACTGCAACCGCATTTTCTATTTAATAGCCTGAATTCGATTAGTGCTCTGGCCGGATCAAAGCCCAATGAAGCAAGAAAGATGATACAACAGCTTTCTGATTTTCTGCGGGGAACTCTTAAGAAAGATGAACAACAATTGGTGGCACTGGAAGAAGAAATAAATCACCTGCAACTCTATCTGGAAATTGAAAAAGTGCGTTTTGGTCACCGGTTAATAACGGAAATAAACATTGCAGACAATTGCAAAAAGATGTTGCTGCCATCGCTGCTATTGCAGCCTGTTACCGAAAACGCAATAAAATTCGGATTGTATGATACAACAGGTGAAGTTACCATCAGCATTCATGCAACTAATGAAAATAGTATGCTTACCATAATCGTTAAAAACCCATTTGACCCTCAAACTACTCCAAAGAATCCGGGAACAGGCTTCGGTCTCAGTTCAGTAGGGAAAAGATTATTGCTGCTCTATTCAAGAGCTGATTTATTAGAAACCGGTTCATCCGGAAATATATATAGTACAACAATCAGAATTCCACAGTACAAATGATTAAAGTAATTATAATCGATGATGAGCCACTGGCAAGAAGCATCATTCGTGAATATCTTCAGTCGCATACGGACATTACCATAATACAGGAATGTAATGATGGTTTTGAAGGAGTGAAAGCAATCAATCAGCATCAACTTGATCTAATTTTTCTGGATGTGCAAATGCCCAAAATCAATGGATTTGAGATGCTGGAGTTATTGGACCAAAAGCCGGCAGTAATTTTCACTACTGCATTTGATGAATATGCATTAAAAGCTTTTGAGGCACATGCAATTGATTATCTGCTGAAACCTTTTAGTCAGGAACGCTTTGACACAGCTTTGAGTAAGTGGATGCTAAAGGACCGTCTTTCCGCAAATGTGATATCAGAAACATTAAATGTAGTTCCGCTAAAACAACCGGAAGAACAAAACCGGGTAGTAGTGAAATCGGGTAATGTCATCAAAATTATTCCTTCTTCTGAGATAATATATATAGAAGCATATGATGATTATGTAAAAATATTTACTTCCAATGATGTTTTTCTCAAAAAGAAAACCATGAATTATTTTGAGGAAGTATTAAACAGCACAGAATTTCTGCGGGTTCACCGTTCAGTCATTGTCCGGCTCGATACAATTCTTAAAATAGAGCCTTATGAGAAAACATCGCACATTGCCATTTTGAAAAACGGGACAAAAATAACGCTAAGCAGATCAGGTTATGCCCGCCTGAAGGAAGTGCTGGGGCTTTAATTCCTTAGGGGTGAATTCCCCGCCTCTTGATGCGTTCTAATTATAAATGTTTTTATCATCATTTGCGATGCCCGTTGCTTGCGGCGGGGTAATTCACTTAAACCGGCAGATTTAAGAGCGAACCGGTCATTCCCGGCGTTCTGTAAGAACTTTAGCTATAAAATACGGTCAGAACAGGTCTGTTTCCTTCCAAAATCCTTCTTCATTCCTTACTTTTGCACCATGCAGAAGGAGCAAAACGAGCAATTGTATTGTAATAGTTTAACCCGGTATTCCCGTTTGGTAACCCGGGAAGTGAAAATCGGAGATGTTGCATTGGGCGGCAATAACCCCATTCGTGTTCAGAGTATGACAACTACCGATACGATGGATACTCTGGCAACAGTGGAGCAATCCATACGAATGATTGAAGCGGGATGCGAATATGTTAGAATTACAGCACCCAGCATCAATGAAGCAAAAAACCTGGAAAACATTAAGAAGGAATTACGACGTCGTGGTTATGCAACTCCCTTAATCGCCGATATTCATTTTACACCAAACGCTGCTGAAGCTGCTGCCCGTATAGTAGAAAAAGTGAGAATTAACCCGGGAAATTTTGCCGATAAAAAGAAATTTGAAAATATTGAGTATACTGATCTTGCTTATCAGGAAGAATTGGACAGAATCCGAAGCAGGTTCATTCCTTTAATTAAGATTTGTAAGGAATATGGTACCGCCATGCGTATTGGTACCAATCATGGTTCGTTAAGCGATCGTATAATGAGTCGTTATGGCGATACGCCTTTGGGCATGGTAGAATCTGCTCTGGAGTTTTTGCGTATTTGCGAAGCGGAAGGATATCACAATATTGTATTGAGCATGAAGTCTAGTAATCCGCAGGTGATGGTTCAGGCTTATCGTTTGCTCATCATCAAAATGCATGCAGAACAAATGAATTATCCATTGCATCTGGGTGTAACAGAAGCGGGTGAAGGAGAAGACGGAAGAATTAAATCAGCAGCGGGCATAGGAACACTACTGGAAGATGGCATTGGAGATACCGTTCGGGTTTCGTTGACAGAAGATCCGGAATTTGAAGTTCCTGTTGCAAAGGCATTGGTAAGCCGTTATACTAACAGAACAGATCATCAGGCGATACCGGATGTGGAAAAAATACATCTGAATACTTATCATCATTACGAATATATAAAAAGAACAACCTTAGAAGTTGGATGCAATGGTGGTCATCATGTTCCTGTTGTGGTAAGTGATTTAAGTTCTTACGAAAAGATTACCCCGGCTTCCTTATTTGGTTCCGGTTATGCATATAGTGTTCCGTTGGATAAATGGAACCTGAGTGATCAGGCATGTGATTTTGTTTTTACAGGTAATAATACGGTTGATTTTGAAATTCCCGGTACACTGGGTGTAATTTGTAATGCATATGAATGGAAGAAACATACAGGGAAAAGCCGGCATTACCCGTTGTTTACACTAAAGGAATTTACTGCATCCGACACAATATCTGATGAAATAAATTTTGTTGCAATAACAGAGGATGAAATATATCATTCATCATTTAATGAATTGTTTGCAAAATTAAATCATGTGGTGGTAATTCTTCAGACAGAAAATATTCATGCAATGGCTTCTATCCGCCGAATGTTTCTGGAATTGAATAAAGTGGCGAATGATAATCATGTAATATCACCACCCGTAATTATAAAAAGTAATTATCTTTCAATTTCTGCAGATGATCTTCAACTTCAAGCAGCAACTGATTTTGGCGGATTATTTCTAGATGGTTTTGGTGATGGCATATGGATTAATGCCGGCACAATTGCATCTTCTTCTGTAGTTAATTCACTTTCATTCGGAATATTGCAGGCTTGTCGTCAACGAATATCTAAAACAGAATATATCAGTTGCCCCAGCTGTGGCAGAACGTTATTCGACTTACAGGAAACCACTGCTAAAATAAGATCACGCACATCGCATCTGAAAGGAATGAAAATTGGTATTATGGGTTGCATTGTAAATGGCCCGGGTGAAATGGCAGATGCTGATT
>JANOBN010000670.1:0-4387 GCA_031411675.1 Bacteroidota bacterium
AATTCCCCGCTTTTTAATGCGTTTTACTCAAATAAGATTTATTATCATTTGATATGCCCTATAGTAAGTGGCGGGGTAATTCACTTTAAAACTGTCTGCGCTCAAGCGAGCTTGGCTGGCCAGTTTTAAAATTAAAAAATCCCGCGAAAAGGCGGGATTTGAGGTGTATGTGTTGAAGAATATGAGAGGGAGTATTGCATGATCCCTTTGGGGGGGGAGCAGCAATATCAAAATAGCAAATGCTTCACATTGTTTTTTAATTATAAAACTGTCTGCGCTAAAACGAGCTTGGCTGGCCAGTTTTAAAATTAAAAAATCCCGCGAAAAGGCGGGATTTGCTATTTTGGTTTTGCGGAGAGAGAGGGATTCGAACCCCCGGAGGTTTAACCCTCAACGGTTTTCAAGACCGCCGCAATCGACCACTCTGCCATCTCTCCGTCGGCGAAGATAGTAGAAAATCAAACGGGCAATGTCCGGAAATAAAAAATGTTAAAATTCCCTTTTTCCCTTTGTTTCTCGCTAATAAACAATTAATTACAACTCGATGGGAAACATAGTAAAAACGTTGGTCCATTTATAGGATATCTTAATTATAAGCATTTGCTGCCTCAGACCTGTATATTATTGTTCAACTTTTGTCAGGAAATGACGGGATAATGACAGATATATTTTACAAAAAAGGATTAATAGGATTAACTTAGCATCTTCAAATTACAAGACAATGAAAAAGGTCCGACTTCTGTTACTGTTAGTGGCAATGCTACCGCTTAGCATGCAGGCTAAAAATCTTCAGGCACATTTGGCACATGCCACCTATTATGCTCCCGGTCAGGGTCCTTATATTGAAACCTATCTTTCTGTTTCCGGCACTAGCGTAGTATTTGCTCCTTTAAAAAACGGAAAATATCAGGCTTCTATTGAAATTAGCATTATTATATCTCAAAGTGAAGCCATTAAATATTTTGACAAATACAATCTTTTAAGCCCCGAAGCTGATGATACCCTGAAAACAGCATTTAATTTCCTGGATCAGCAAAGAATTCCGCTGGGTAATGGAAAATATAAGTTTGAGTTAAGTATTAAAGATAAAAATCAGTCAGGGAAACCGTATAGTGTTGTTCAGGAAGTAAACATCGATTTCCATCCTAATGTGCTTGCATTAAGTGATATTGAGTTTTTAGAAAGCTATACCGCATCCACTAATGAAAATAAATTGGATAAAGGCGGTTATACCCTTATTCCGTTGGTAGATAATTTCTTTTCTGAGGATAGAAATGCAATTAAATTTTATGCGGAAATATATAATGCCACGGCAATAATGGGTTCGGATGGATTTATTTTTTCCTACCACATAGAAACCAATGAAAATCATATGGTGATAAATAATTTGTCACATATTCAACGTATGCAATCTAAGGAGGTGAATGCTGTTATAAAAGAAATTGATATTACCGAACTTGCTTCCGGAAATTATAATCTGGTTGTTGAAGCGCGGAATCGTAAGAATGAATTACTGGCTTCCCGTGAAATATTTTTCCAACGCAGTAAGCCGCTTTCAGTTTCCGAGAGTTTGGGCTCCTATGCGGGTATTGATATTTCCAACACTTTTGTTGCAGCTTATACCAATAAAGATACTCTTGCTGATTATATCAGTTCGCTCCGGCCGATTGCCAGTTCAAGAGAAAGCGATTTTGCCGATAATCAACTGGCTATCGCTGACTTAAAAATGATGCAACAATTTTTCTTCGATTTTTGGCAGAAAAAAAATAAAGAAAATCCTTATCAGGCATGGTTAACCTATAAAAAGGAAGTAGATAAGGTGAATGCGTCGTATTCCAACCAGAATAAAAAAGGATATGCTACAGAGCGAGGAAGGGTTTATTTAAAATACGGACCTCCGAATCAAATTTCACAAAACTATAATGAGCCTGCCGCTTATCCTTATGAAATATGGCAGTATTACAAAATAAAAAGCCAGGCGAACCGCAGGTTTGTTTTCTGCAACAGCGATCTTGTCAGCAATGAGTTTGAACTGATACACAGTGATGCAATGGGTGAACCTAATGACCCGCAGTGGCAGTTACGTATAAACAGACGCACAGAGACCAATAACGACTACGACAGACAAAAAAGCAAGGAACACTTTGGCAAACGGGCTAATGATATATACCGCAACCCACGGTAATACAAATAAATTAATTTCGCAGGGCGCTAAATGGCGCCCTGTTTTATTTTATGCATAATCAAAATAGTCCGCTTCATGTAGCCATCGTAATCCTTAACTGGAACGGACTGCATTTTTTAAAGCAATTTTTGCCGGAGGTTCTTTTATATTCAAAAGGTGCTGAAGTAATTGTTGCTGATAATTCTTCCACTGATGATTCTCTGCTTTGGATTGAAGAAAATCATCCTGAAGTTCGCATTATTCGTATGACAACCAATAACGGTTTTGCAGGAGGTTATAATAAGGCTCTGGCGCTGGTTCAAGCAGATATTTATGTGCTGCTGAATTCCGATGTGCTGGTTACAGAAGGATGGATTAATCCGATAATTGAATTAATGCGTAAGGATGCCACGGTTGCAGCCTGTCAACCTAAAATGTGCTCGTTTAGTGACCGTCATTTGCTGGAGCATGCCGGTGGGGCGGGTGGATTTATTGATTATCTGGGTTATCCCTTTTGCCGGGGAAGAATTTATACTACTCTGGAAGAGGATAAAGGTCAGTATGATGATAACAGGGAAATATTCTGGGCTACCGGAGCCTGCCTTTTTATACGTGCTGAAATATTTCATCAATGTAATGGTTTTGATGAAGACTTTTTCGCACATATGGAAGAAATTGATTTGTGCTGGAGAATACATCATCTCGGATTAAAAATCATGATAGCCCCTGATTCAAAAGTGTATCATGTCGGTGGTGGAACATTGCCAAAAAGTAATCCCAGAAAAACCTATTTAAATTTCCGGAACAACATTTTAATGATTCATAAAAATCTTTTACCGGATGAATGGATAAAAGTACTTATTATCCGTTTGCTGATGGATGGTTTAGCAGGAATAAAATTTCTTGTAACCGGTCATCCGGCAGATTGCTGGTCGGTTGTTAAGGCACACCTCTATTTTTACAAAAATTATTATAGAAGAAAGTTAATCAGAAAAAAAGTGCAATCAGAAATTACCTATAAAACAATCCCCGGGATTTATCAGCGAAGTATTGTTTTTGATTATTATCTTTCCGGTAAAAAATACTTTACAGAGCTAAAAGGTAGTTTTTCAACAAACAGTTAGATCACTATGAAAATAATTTGCATTGGAAGAAATTATGCAGCACATGCCAGAGAGCTGAATAATAAAGTAGAAGAACAACCGGTAATCTTTATGAAGCCGGAAACCGCATTAATTGCACCAAGGCAACCATTTTTTTATCCTGACTTTAGTAACGATATCCATCATGAAGTTGAAGTGGTGATTTGTATTAATAAAGCCGGAAAAAGAATTGCCGAAAAGTTTGCGCATAAATATTATGAAGAAATTAGTGTCGGCATTGATTTTACTGCACGCGATATTCAGCAGCAATTAAAAACAAAAGGCTTGCCCTGGGAACTTGCCAAAGCATTTGACAGCTCCGCTCCCGTAGGTAATTTTATCAGTAAAAAACAATTTGAAAATATTCAGGATATCCCCTTTTCTCTTCTTGTTAACGGAAACATTAAACAATCAGGAAATACCGCTAATATGCTTTTTTCGGTGGATCAGATCATTTCCTTCGTATCTCATTATATTACCCTTAAAAAAGGCGACCTCATCTTCACCGGAACTCCGGAAGGTGTTGGACCGGTGCAAAAAGGAGATCATTTAGAGGCTTTTATCGGAGAGCAGAAACTGTTAAATGTAAAGATAAGATAGGATTGCCTCAATTAACACATGCAGGTTGAAAGCATTTTCTTAATTTTAGGTTTTAATGCACTAATTTACCTAGTATTGGATCATGAGTAAGAAGGGTTTCTCAATTGTCTTTAGGAGGATTTTATGCTGTATTTTCTTCGGCCTGATGATGACACCGGTAAATGCGACTCATATTGTGGGTGGTGAATTATATTACCGGAATCTGGGGAATAATAATTACGAAATCACATTAATTGTTTACCGCGATTGTTTTAATGGAGTTCCGCCTTTTGACGACCCTGCCTCCATTGGTATTTTTGATAACCCCTTTTATAATCTGGTGCAGGAAGTATTAATATCACCGCTCGATTCTATTCTGCTACCCCCTTCCATTACCAGCCCTTGTTTTATTCCTCCAGTAAATATCTGTTACCGCAAAGCAACCTATAAGGATACCGTCAATCTTCCTCCCAATGGATCCGGTTACTGGTTGGTTTATCAG
>JANOBN010000671.1:0-2920 GCA_031411675.1 Bacteroidota bacterium
ATACCTGATCAACCCGAACTCCCAATATCTTTAATGCGGCACGATTGGCGCGGATAAATTTTGAATCGAGTCCTTCATGCACATAAGCAATAGGAGCTTGTTCAAACAAATCTTTAAACCGCTCTTCACTGTCACTCAGTAAAAGTTTTAATTCGGTATTGGCAATTTTCAGTTTATCCAATGCCATCTTTCTCTCAATCTCTGCACCGGCTCTTGCAGCAAAAATTTTCAAAATATTAATATGGTTCTCTTCCTTTGCCAGTTTGCGGGAATCGAAAACTGCCAGATGCCCGAGTACTTCCCCTGTTGAAGGGCTTAACACAGGAACTGCCATATAAGCTTCCAGTCCTTTCTCTGCCGGATATAGTTTTTCTAAATTTTCTGAAATAAAAACGCTTTGACCGGCTATTGCTTTCGAGCAGGGAAATTCGGCAGTATCATATTCCATATTGTCGATTAAATTTCCACCTTCAGCAAAACATATGGTTTTTAAACGGGTCTTATCGCTACGCATACACTCTGTAACAATGGAAAAACGAACATTAAGGCTTAAGGTAAGGTACTTTGTAAGTGTCTCAAAATAATCTTTACCAATAACCCCTGCAGTTCCTTCACTGATCAACTGAATTAGTTTCTCCTCCCGTTTCTTCTTCGTTAAATCACGAACCAGACAACAAGCGTATTCCTTCCCTTCAAACTTAATATAATTATTGGTAACCTCTACCGGATAGGAAACGCCGCTTTTATGAGTATGAACGGTTTCAAAATTCTTTATTTTTAATTCTCTTAGCTCATTCCAGCTCTTTTTCCATTGTGCAGAGTTCTCTGTTTTATTTAAATCAAAAATGGTCATTCTTTCCATTTCTTCCTTTGAATACCCTGTGGTTTCACAGGTGGCTTCATTAACACGAATAATTTTAGCCCCGGAATCAATCCAGAAAACATTTTCCTGCAAATGCTCTATTGTAAAATGCGAAAAGCGAAGCGTTCTTTCATCTTCTGATGCCGGTTTCTTTGCCATTCGAGTTTTGTTTTATTATTTATGAAAAGTAAAATAAACAACCGAAGTAAAAATAATAAATACAATCTTCTCCAAATGCCCCCTGGCTGACAATTCTTTATAATTCCCGGGTAATCGGCTAAGAATTCAGAAATAAGATCCTCCATATTACATTTTGCCCACCCTGCCGTTCCGCTTCTCTAATAGTTGAATTATCCGCTTTCAGCTCACTTGGATAATGCGGCTAATTTTCCTCCGGTGTTGAGCTTTAATCTGTATAATCCTGTGCTGGCTGTAATATACAAAGATTTTGCATCGTCGCCCCATGCCATATTTGCCACATGCTCCGGAGTCTTTATTTTGCCCAGCAACTTCCCCAATGGCGAAATAACATAGATCGCATCAGGACCAGAAGAAAAAACATTTCCCTTGTTGTCAACTTTAATTCCATCAAGCGCTAAATCACTTTTATCGTCATTCATATTGTAGAATTCCTTGCCATTGCTTAAAGTACCATCAGTATTCACCTCATAACGCATTATTAGTTTTGTTGTCTTAATATCGTTAATATCCCAGTTACTGATGTATATATATTTTTCATCAGGGGAAAGGGCAATTCCGTTTGGACCTTTAAAATCGGTGCTTACCAGTTTTAATTCTCCATTTATTAAGCAATATACTCCCGAAAAAGAAAGCTCCTTTCGTTTATCATTGAATGCATTGGGCAAACCATAGGGAGGATCAGTAAAATATAAAACACCATCGCTTCGATATACCAAATCATTTGGAGAGTTTAATCTTTTGCCTTGATAGTTATCCGCTAATACAGTGACCACCCCGTTTTTTTCAATACGCGTTATCCGGTGATTCCCGTGTTCGCAAATGGTTAATCTCCCCTCTTTATCAAATGCCAGTCCATTGCTCCCGGGCTGATGATACTCATTAATATCAGTTCCTGTATATCCGCTTTTTGTGCGATACACGGTAACATCACCACTTTGTGTATATCGGTAAATTATATTTTGATCAGGATCACTAAACAATAAATAACCATCCGGGCTCCATACCGGCCCTTCCGTAAAACTAAAACCTGTTGCCAGTTTCTCCAGTTTTGTATCGCTAGAAATTATTTCATCAAGAGCAGGATTAGTTCTTTCAATTGTGTTTTCCAGTTGCTTAAATGCTATTGCCTTTGGAGTATTTTTATAGAAATCAAGTGTTGCGCTTCTTATCCAGATAAAATTATCCGGTATATCACTTAATGGTCCGTTAATACCCAACACTGCAAGCGTAAATTTTTCTCCCGGCATTGCATGATTCGTCAGCATAACTCTGTTACGGGAGTTGTAACCATTTATTACTCCATTCCCCTTCTGCCCTATTGCCTTATTTAATTTCCCGTTAACCCAGACTTCAGCATAATCATCAACAACTATCTCAAAAAAAATCGTGGTGTTTTTTATTTCTGTATTTCCAATTTTCTCCGGTACTGTAAAACTAAAACGATACCAGTTAAAACTTATCTTGCCGGTTCCCCTTCTTTTATCAAGTGAATTGGCGGCTATCGTTTCCCAATTGCTGTCATCAAAATCAATTGCCCCGGCTTTGGGAAGAATATCATTTGTTTTTATTGGTTTGCCGGTGGGCTTTCTGTCAGGACCCGGCGACTTAAAATCTACTTCCACAATTTTTGCATCACTATATTTCCAACTCCCGTTTACCAGCTTTATAGCATCATTATCAGCAAGGTTTACAATTGCATCTACCTTTCCTACCTCCAGTTGTGTAAGACTTTGTGCAGGAAGTTGAAGGTGCAAAAAAGGAAATGCAACAATTAAAATTATTTTTCTCATTATGATTTTTATTTTTTTCATTTAAAAAATATATTGCTGATTATTTTATGCTCGGCTAATCAGTCAA
>JANOBN010000672.1:0-8857 GCA_031411675.1 Bacteroidota bacterium
CACAGGAGCATTTACTCAAGCGGCTTGCGATTAATGAAATCGTTTTACACAAGGTGCGAAAATTAATCACCGATTCAATTAAGAGCAGAAATCAAATTTCACCTGCTGCTGAATGGTTGATAGACAATTTCTATCTGATAGAAGAACATATACGAATAGCGAAAAAGCATTTTCCAAAAGGGTATAGTGAAGACCTTCCTCAACTGGCAGACAAAGAATCCGCAGGACTGACGCGCATATATGATATTGTTCTTCAGATAATTTCTCACAGTGATGGAAGAATTGATATTGAAAGCCTGAGCAGTTTTGTAAAAGCTTATCAAACAATTACACATTTGTTATTGGGCGAATTATGGGCAATACCAATTATGCTTCGTCTTGCACTTATCGAAAATCTAAGACGTGTTGCAACCCGTATTGCTATTGATAGGGTGGATAGAAATCTTGCTGATTATTGGGGAACTCAGATAATTGAGACAGCAGAGAAGAATCCCAAAAATCTGTTATTGATTATTGCAGATATGGCTCGATCCAACCCTCCATTGTCAAGTGCTTTTGTTTCTGAATTAATCCGGCAGCTACGAGGTAAAGGTCCTGATCTGGCCATGGCTCTTAACTGGATAGAAAGACAGTTGTCAGAAATCGGATTGACGAGTCTGGAATTGGTAAATGCTGAACATCAAAAGCAGGCGGCAGACCAGGTTTCAATGAGTAACAGCATTGGTAGTCTTCGTTTGCTGGGTGCAATGGATTGGCGCGAATTTGTTGAAACACATAGCATCGTGGAGCAAACGCTTCGTGCAGATGGCGAAGGAATTTATGGTTCAATGGATTTCTCTACGCGTGACAGATATCGGCATGTCGTGGAACATATTGCAAAGAAAAGTAATTCATCAGAATATGAAGTTGCGAAAATCGCCATTCAATTAGCAAGGGAAAATATACTTCGCATCGAATGCGATAGTCGTACATCACATGTGGGTTACTACCTGATAGGACAAGGAGTAATACAAACAAAAAAACTGGCAAAGATGAATTTGTCAGTGATTCAAAAGTTCAGATATTTTTTGCAACGAAATTCATTCAAAGTGTATCTCACCTTTATTTTATTAATCACATTTGCTGTAAGTGCGGGTATTTTGGTAATAGCATTTAAGGATACAAAAAATATCTGGTTGCTTTTTTTCATTGGCATTCTTTCATTGATATGTGTAAGTCAGCTTGCCATTTCGATCGTTAACTTTTTTTCAACCTTGTTGGTTAAGCCGCATTTGTTACCAAGAATGGATTTCTCAAAAAAGATCCCTGTGAATTTCCGAACATTAGTTGTTGTACCGGTAATTATTTCCGGAAAGGAAGAAATTGAAAACTTAATCGAGTCATTAGAAATCCGGTTCCTTGCCAACAGAAACGATAATTTGCATTTTGGTTTACTTACTGATTATACGGATGCTGCGGAAGAAACACTTCCTGAAGATAAAGTTCTTTTAAATTTTGCAAAGCTGGGAGTGGAAGAGCTAAATAGAAAGTACGGCAGGGAAAAAAGGGATTTGTTTTTTCTTTTTCATCGTCCGCGGCATTGGAACCCACAGGAAAATGTTTGGATGGGCTATGAGCGGAAGCGCGGAAAATTATCGGAACTAAATTCATTGTTACGGGGTGATGCAAAAGACAGGTTTTCACTTGTTATAGGTGACCAATCCATTTTTCCACAAATAAAATATGTAATTACGCTAGATGCAGATACTCAACTTCCGCTTGGATCGGCATGGAAATTAATTGGAACAATGGCTCATCCTTTGAATCATGCATGGTATGATGAAGAAAAGAAAAGGGTAACAAAAGGGTATGGCATTCTTCAACCAAGAGTGACCATAAGTTTACCGGATGCATCCAGTTCGTTGTATACCCGGATGCATGGAAATGAACCGGGCATTGATCCATATACCCGTGCTTCTTCTGATGTGTATCAGGATTTATTTGGGGAAGGCTCTTTTATTGGTAAAGGGATTTATGAAGTGGATATGTTTATAAAAGTACTTGAAGGAAGATTTTCAGAAAATGCAATCCTTAGTCATGACCTGCTCGAAGGTTGTAATATCCGTTCCGGTTTGTTGAGTGATGTACAATTGTTTGAGAAATATCCAACGAGCTATCGTGCCGACATGAAAAGGTTCTCGCGCTGGATTCGTGGTGACTGGCAGATTTTCTCCTGGTGTTTACCGATTGTTCCTGACGCTAAAAGACATTGGCATAGAAATCCGGTTTCCGCATTATCGCGCTGGAAAATCTTTGATAACATCAGGAGAAGCCTGGTTCCTGTGGCTTTAGTATCATTCCTAATAACAGGCTGGATAGTATTGCCCTCCTCTTTATTATGGACAATATTGGTTACAACGATATTTGTATTGCCGATTATCATTACTTCATTTTGGGACACAATCAATAAACCGAAAGATGTCATTTTAAGTCACCATATTAAAAATTCCGTCACTAACATTGCTGACATTTCCATAAGGACGCTGTTTAAACTTATCTGCCTTCCTTATGAAGCATTTTCCAATGTACTGTCTATCATTCGTACACTTTGGAGAATTATAATTACCAGAAAAAAGCTTTTGGAATGGAATCCATCTAACAATGAAGAAAACAAGATCAAAATTAATTTGTTTGCTTCTTTTTATTCTATGTGGATTGAACCTTTTCTTTCAATAGTGGTGTTTATCTATCTTGCCATTTATTTGCCATCAAAGTTAAGTATTGCAAGTCCTTTTTTGCTCCTTTGGTTCATCACTCCTTTTGCTACCTGGTGGTTGAGCAAGCCATTAGCAAAGAAAGTTTCATTGCTTACCCATGATCAAAATATATTTCTAAGAAAACTTGCACGAAAAACCTACAGTTACTTCGAGCATTTTTTTGAAGCGGAAAGCAATTGGCTGCCGCCTGATAATTATCAGGAACAACCGGTTGAACTAATAGCGCATCGCACATCACCTACAAACATCGGGGTTGCACTGTTGGCGAATTTATCAGCGTTTGAGTTTGGTTATATAACAGCCTCTCAGCTTATTGACCGCACCGGGAAGACGATAAACACAATGAACAGAATGGAGCGGTACAGAGGGCATTTCTACAATTGGTACGATACGCAATCACTGAACCCTTTATTACCAAAATATATATCGACTGTTGACAGTGGAAACCTTGCCGGGCATTTGCTGATTCTAAAGCAAGGATTGCTTGCAATACCTAATCTAAAATTAGCAGGACCAAAAATATTTGAAGGTCTCCGCGATACATGGCAGGTGCTTGTTGACACATTAAAAGAGAAGGAGAGCATGGAGCTGAACCAATTTAATTTAGATATAGAAGCAGCATGCGAAGCGGAATTAATTACACATCGTGATACTAAGTTTCACATAGAGAACTTGACAAGAAACTTTCCATCTGTTTTGGAGCAAATAAGTAGCGATTCGAAGAGCGAAACATATTGGTGGAAACAAACTTTGAACAGGCAATTGGAGCATCTTAATGAAGATATGAAGTTGTTTACACCCTGGGATTGGCTATCAGATGCTCCCGTCGGGTTGGTCAATTATTTTTCCCTTACAGCAAATTCAACATTGGACGAGTTATTAAAATCAGCGAAGGAGTTGCAATTTAATGTGGATCAACTAAAGAACGAGAATAACACCAGCGATGAAATAAAGTGGCTGGGAATATTTAAAACTTTGTTAGAAGAATCAATTCGTATTGCTGAAGATCGAAGGGATTCAGTTGAGAATCTGGCGCAACAATGCAATGAGTTATCAGAAATGGAATGGAGTTTCCTCTATGATAAATCAAGCAATCTGTTCACCATAGGATATGATGTACAGGAACATCATAATGATGCAAGTTATTATGATCTCCTTGCTTCGGAAGCCAGATTTGTTATTTTCATTGGCATTGCACAAGGAAAACTACCTGAAGAAAGTTGGTTTGCCTTGGGACGTTTATTGACAAAAGTAGAAGGAGAACCAATCCTTCTTTCCTGGAGTGGATCTATGTTCGAATACCTGATGCCACTTTTGGTAATGCCAACTTATGAAAATACTTTGCTCGACCAAACCTATAAGGCAGCCGTTCAATGGCAAATTGATTATGGGAAACAAAATGGATTGCCATGGGGAATATCGGAGTCGGGTTTCAATATGATAAATGCTAATTCACAATATCAATATCGCGCATTTGGTGCTCCGGGCTTAGGATTAAAACGCGGGCTTGAAGAGGATTCTGTTGTTGCACCTTATGCATCTGCTCTTGCATTAATGGTGGAACCACAGAAAGCATGTAAGAATCTGCAGCTCCTTTCTGAAAGTAAATTCGTAGGACGATTTGGTTTGTATGAAGCCATTGATTATACGCCATCACGTTTGCAACGTGGACAAACGAGCGCTATTGTTTATTCTTTTATGGCTCATCATCAGGGAATGAGCTTATTGGCAATTGCTTATTTGTTGCTTGATAAACCGATGCAAAAATTATTTGAATCGGAGCCACAATTCAAGGCTACACTTTTGTTATTACAGGAACGTGTTCCAAAAGAAACTGCATTTTTTGCACACACCACTGATATTGCAGATATCAATTATGTAGAAGTTGGAGCTGAAACAAGAGTGATTAACACTCCAAATACGCTTTTACCTGCAGTACAATTATTGTCTAATGGCAGATACCATGTAATGGTAACCAATGCAGGAGGAGGTTACAGCCGCTGGAAAGACCTGGCGGTTAGCCGTTGGCGAGAGGATGGCACATGCGATAATTGGGGTACGTTTTGCTATATACGTGATTTGAAAACAGAGAAGTTCTGGTCGAATACATTTCAGCCAACACTTCAAAAGGCAGATAAATATGAGGCCGCATTTTCATTAGGACGTGTAGACTTTCGATCTACAAATGATGAAATAGAAACACATACTGAAATTGTTGTTTCTCCGGAAGATGATATGGAAATGCGGAGAGTTTCCATTTCAAACTTTTCATCTAACCGAAAAATTATTGAGGTTACCAGTTATTCCGAAGTGGTGCTGGCTTCTCCTGCTTCAGATTTGATGCAACCGTCGTTCAGTAATCTTTTTGTACAAACGGAAATCCTGGAGCCGCAACATGCTATAATCTGTACACGAAGACCCCGATCAGATGAAGAGAAACCACCCTGGATGTTTCATTTGATGACAATACATGGAAAAAGTGCAGAAGAAATATCGTTTGAAACAGACCGTATGGAATTTATCGGTCGCGGCAATTCTATTGTGAATCCTCAAGTGATGAACAAGCCGGGTCCGCTTTCCGGAAATCAAGGATCAGTATTAGATCCTATTGTTTCTATACGATATAAAATAATTCTTGAACCGGAAGAAATTGTTACACTTGAAATGATCACGGGAATTGGTGAAACGAGGAAGATATGTCAAAACCTGATTGAGAAATATCAGGATAAACATCATCAGGATCGTGTGTTTGAATTAGCATGGACGCATAGCCAGGTGGTATTAAGACAAATTAATGCTTCGGAAGCAGATGCACAATTGTACGGTCGACTTGCAAGTTCTATACTCTTTATTAATTCCGCACTTCGTGCCGACCCATCAATTCTCATTAGTAATCGTCGTGGACAGTCAGGATTGTGGGGCTACTCCATTTCAGGCGATTTGCCAATTGTTCTTTTGAAGATTGAAGATCAGACAAACATGGCATTAGTAAAGCAACTGATACAGGCTCATGCTTATTGGCGGTTAAAAGGACTTGCTGTCGATTTGGTAATCTGGAACGAAGAACATAATGTGTACAGACAGGATTTTCAAAATGAAATTGAAGCCCTCATTCCGGCAGAATACAAAGATCGTCCGGGAGGTGTTTTCATCAGAGCTTCAGACCAAATATCCAATGAGGACAGAATACTTTTTCAAACCGTGGCACGAATTAATATTTCTGATACCGGCGGAACATTTGCAGATCATATTAAGCGCAAAAAAATTCCGGGAGTAATCATACCTTATATCAAAGCAGAACAAACTATAAATTCTATAACACCAACCGAACTACCAAAGGATTTGTTATTTTATAATGGTACTGGTGGGTTCTCGGCTGATGGAAGTGAATATGTTATTGTTGTTGATGACAAACACAAAACTCCTGCTCCATGGGTTAATGTTATTGCAAACCCGAATTTCGGAACGGTTATTTCGGAGAGCGGAACAGCCTATACATGGACGGAGAATGCGCATGAATTGCGGCTCACACCATGGAAAAATGATGCTGTATGCGACAAGGGAGGAGAAATATTTTACATTCGTGATTATGAAAGCGGGCATTACTGGTCAGCTACACTTCTTCCATCAGGCGGAAAAACACCATACATCACACGCCATGGATTTGGATACAGCGTGTTCGAACATCTCGAAGATGGAATCTATTCTGAAATGACAGTGTATGTTGATTTGGAAGCAGCCGTTAAGTTCAATGTATTAAAAATTCGTAATCAGTCCGGAAGGTCGCGTAAGTTATCGGCAACAGGATACATAGAATGGGTTTTGGACAATAACAGACCGAAAACAATCATGCACATTCACACCGAAATTGATCCTGAAAGCGGAGCGCTATTTGCAAAAAATCCTTACAATACTGAATTTAATAATCGTGTAGCATTTTTTGACGTTGACAATGTTAAAAAAACATTTACTGCTGACCGGACCGAATTTATTGGACGTAACGGCACCTTACAAAATCCTGATGCAATGTCACGACAAAAACTTTCAGGGAAGATCGGACTTGCTTTAGATCCATGCGCGGCTATTCAGGTTCCTTTTGATATGGCAGATGGAGAAGAAAAAAAGATTATTTTCAGATTAGGAGCCGGAAAAGATTCTCATGATGCCAGATCAATTGCGATAAAATTCAGAGGCATTGACATTGCAACAGATGTTTTTGAAAAAGTAAAAAAATATTGGAAGCATACAGTTGGCGCTTTACAAGTGGAGACACCGGATGCAGCTCTTAATATGATTACGAACGGCTGGCTCACTTATCAAACACTTTCATCAAGGCTTTGGGGTCGCAGCGGATATTATCAATCAGGAGGTGCATTTGGATTCAGGGATCAGTTACAGGATGTGTTATCACTTCTGCATATAGCTCCGCAACTTGCTCATGAACAAATTTTACTTTGTGCTTCACGGCAGTTTAAAGAGGGTGATGTGCAACATTGGTGGCATCCGCCAACGGGTAATGGTGTTCGTACACGCTGCTCCGATGACTTTCTTTGGTTGCCTTTTGCGACTTCGTTATATGTTTTACAAACAGGAGACCACTCCATACTTAATGAGCCTGCACATTTTATAGAGGGAAGACTATTAAATCATACAGAGGAGTCTTATTATGATACACCCGTAACATCAGTTTCATCTGCTAAATTATATGACCACTGTGTACTTGCCATTAAACACGGATTCAATTTTGGTGAGCATGGCTTGCCGTTAATTGGTACCGGCGACTGGAACGATGGCTTTGATAAAGTAGGTAGTAAAGGAAAGGGAGAAAGTGTATGGATGGCATTTTTTCTTTATGATATTTTAATCCGGTTCAAACCAATTGCACTGTCACATAATGATACCGAATTTGCTGATGAATGCAATAAACATGCTCAGCAATTAAAAGAAAACATCGATAAGCATGCCTGGGATGGACAATGGTTTAAACGAGCATGGTTTGATGATGGAACTACACTTGGATCTTCCGTTAATGAAGAATGTAAAATTGATTCCATTGCGCAAAGCTGGTCTGTTTTATCAGGAGCAGGAAATGCAAATCGCATACATACTGCAATGGAATCAGCGTACACCCACCTAGTGCAAAAGGATACAGAAATCATTCAATTGTTGGAACCGCCATTTGACAAATCAGATGTAAATCCCGGATATATCAAAGGATATGTACCCGGAGTAAGAGAGAATGGAGGGCAGTACACACATGCTGCTATATGGTTAACAATGGCTTTTGCAAAACTTGGTGATCACAAACGGGTGTGGGAATTATTGAATATGATTAATCCTGTGAACCATGGAAAAACTGCAGAAGAAATTTCTGTTTACAAAGTGGAACCTTATGTGGTAGCAGCTGATGTATACGCCCGTGCACCACATGAAGGGCGCGGCGGGTGGACCTGGTACACCGGTTCTGCCGGCTGGATGTATCGGTTTATCACAGAATCTTTTCTTGGGTTACAAAGGGAAGGTGAAAAATTAAAAATGGTTCCCTGTATTCCACAGGAATGGGAATCCTTTATCGTGCATTATCGCTATAAAAATTCGGTTTATCATATCGTGGTAACACAAACAAACAGCACAGGAGAAATGAGTGTTACTGTTGATGGAATAGGGCAGGATGATAAGATGATCACACTTACGGATGATGGATTGGAGCACAAAGTGAAAATCGAGATGTTTACTAGTGCTGTTGTTCCCATAGTTTTGGAAGCATTTTAATAATGATGATGCTTCATGGTTATCATCAAACCTGTATAATTCTCCATACATATTTTTCATAAGCCTAGCAGGAATTTGGGCTGACTGATAAGCAAGAAAGAAAATTATTACAATTGTTTGGATTTATTTTATCCTGTTATAAAAAAATAATGGTATGCTCTTTATTATTGAAAAATACTGCCTTCGTAACACGAAATATTTTTAACTATTCCGCCTCATTTTTTATCAGGGTTACTATCTGAAAATTCAGAAAAATCTCCTCTTATTATTTTCATTGAATCGAAATTGAGGTCTTCTTTGTATGGTATTCAATGTTTCCTCCTCTTCTG
>JANOBN010000673.1:0-3657 GCA_031411675.1 Bacteroidota bacterium
CACATAACCCAGGGCAAAGGGTTTAAAAAATTTATGGCCAAGCTGTACGGATGGGGAGCATCTGTAGTTATCGTGGGAGCACTTTTTAAGATTCAGCACTGGCCATTTGCCGGAGCTTTACTTACGATTGGTCTCCTTACCGAAGCTATCATTTTCTTCTTTTCCGCATTTGAGCCGCCACATGAAGAAGTAGATTGGTCATTAGTATATCCTGAACTTGCAGGAATGCATGAGCCGGGTGGAGACAAGAAGAAGAAGAAAGCAGTTGATCCTGTTGCCCAGGAATTAGATCGTTTAATGTCAGAGGCAAAAATTGGTCCTGAATTAATTCAAAGTTTAGGAGCAGGATTAAAATCATTAAGTGAAAACACTTCAAAGATGGCTCAGCTGTCAAGTGCTACAGTAGCAACGGATGATTATGTAAAAAATGTACAGGGAGCAGCTAAATCTGTTTCTGCATTAACACAATCCTATGATAAAGCTGCAACAGCAATGAATAACCTGAGCACTTCATCAGAAGATGTTAAGATATATAGTGATCAGGTTCGTTCTGCAGGTAAGAACATGGGAGCATTAAATGCTATTTATGAATTACAATTGCAGGAAGCAAGTTCAAGAATGAAGGAAACCACTAAGTTTTATGATGGCATTTCTCAGTTACTGAGCAACCTGAACAATACAGTTGAAGATACGAAGCGTTATAAGGAAGAAGTAGGAAAACTGGCTAAGAACCTGAACTCGCTGAATACTATTTATGGTAACATGTTATCAGCAATGAGCATGGGAAGCAATAAGTAATTTGCAGCCTTCGTTTTAAAAATTAATTCACCGAAATTCCAAACCCCTTCCTAATTCCAAAAATAAACCATGGCTGGAAATAAATTATCACCGAGGCAGAAAATGATCGGGATGATGTACCTGGTTCTTACAGCGCTGCTGGCACTTAACGTATCTAAAGAAATTATCAATGCATTTGTTACCATTGATGATGCCTTAAATGTAACGGTAAGTAATCTCGCCGGTAAGAATGCGCAGGCATATCAATCATTTGAAAAAGAAATGAAAAATGACCCAACC
Organism: Bacteroidota bacterium; assembly: GCA_031411675.1. Classification (GTDB taxonomy): domain Bacteria; phylum Bacteroidota; class Bacteroidia; order AKYH767-A; family OLB10; genus JANOXC01. Next base: position 1,078 of record JANOBN010000673.1, read on the forward strand.
AAAACCAAGCCTTATTATGACAAGGCGTTAAAGGTGAAAGAGTTGAGTGATAACTTGAACGGTTACATTACTACATTAAAAGATACACTTATAAGATTAACAGACCAGATAGAGTCTGGAACGAAAACTCCGTCCACAAGAGAGTTAGAGAAAAAAGATGATTATGATACACCTACTACTTTAATGGTAGGTAGTGAACAAGATGGAAAAGGACATAAAGCTTCTGAATTGAAAGAGAAAATTCTTGCATATAAAAAAGCAGTACTTGAAACTCTGGTTCCTGAGGATCGGAAAAAGTTTACGCAGCGCCTTGATATTCTTTTTAATACAAATGACCCTGCACCGGAATATGTTGAAGATGGTAAAAAGACTTGGGAAATGTTTAACTTTTATCACAATCCTGTGGTAGCAACGGTTGCACTTCTTACTAAAACACAAACTGATATTAAGAATGCAGAGTCGGAAATAGTCAATCATTTATTGTCTTCCATTAATGCTGCAGCATTTAAGGTTAGTGCACTGGAAGCAAAAATTATTGCACCTACAAGTTATATAATCATTGGACAGGAATATACAGCAGATGTGTTTCTTGCAGCAATGAGTGAGACTGCTAATCCTGAAATCGTTCTGAAGTCAGGAGGAGGATCCATAAAAGTGGAAGGGGGCGTTGGTAAATTTTCAGCGCGTCCCGGTTCTGATGGAGAACAAAAATTCGGAGGATTAATAAGGGTTAAAGATCCTACTGATCCAAATAAATTCCAGGAATACCCATTCGAATCTTCTTATGTAGCAGCTAAACCAAGTTCTTCTGTTTCTGCTGATAAAATGAACGTTATATATATTGGCGTTGATAATCCGTTTACAGTTTCTGTTCCGGGTGTGTCGCATGATAAAGTAAAAGCAATGCCAAGTAATTGTACAATGACGCCTGATCCAAAAGCCGGTAAAGGACATTACATTGTTAAAGCAACAGCACAGGGAGAAGCAATTATTAAAGTAAGTGCTGATCTTAATGGAAAAGTATTACCAATGGGTGATTTCAAATTCCGTATAAAGCGTATTCCTGATCCTGTTGCAAAGATTGGTGGTAAGAAAGAAGGGGGAATTGCAAAATCAGCGCTTCAGGCACAATCTGCTATTATTCCTGTAATGGAAAACTTCGATTTCGACTTATTCAGCAAGGTTAAATCCTTCCGTATGAGCCGCTATGGAAAAGGTCGCGATCCGATTGAGAAATCAAGTGATAGCGGCGCTCTTACCGGTGAAATGAAGGATGTAATCAGTCAGTCGCGTGCCGGAGATAAAATTATGTTCGAATATATTCAGGCTACAATGCCCGATGGTACTGTTCGAAGCATAAATCCGATATCTCTTACTATACAATAACACAAAATTCTTCGTTTATATAAAGAACCTGTTACTATAATAAACGTATAAGAATCCAAACAAATAAAGATGAAAAACTTCCGCATCGTATTGCCGTTTCTGCTGATCCTAATGGTTTCAGCTTCCTTCGGTCAGAATGTGCTTGATGGAGTGTATGTTAAAGAAAGCAATCCTGCCCGCAGGGTGATACCTTACCCATATCTCCGCGAAGCTGATGTCATGTGGTCAAAGAAGGTATGGCGTCATATCGATTTAAACGAAAAGATGAATGCGCCGTTACGCTATCCGAAAGCCAATGAGACTAAGGACAGAAAGAACTTTATTAGTTTAGTGATGAGCTCTGTTCAGGAAGGCAGTCTTACTGCTTATGCAACGGATGATGATGAATTTACTTTTCCTATGACACGTCAGGAATTTGACAAAGTAGGTGGAGCAGATTCTATGCACGTTACGGTTACTGATCCTGAACCTCCATACATGGAAAGAGATTCTGTCGTATTCCGTCCATTTAACCCGGATGATGTAGTGATGCTTCGCTTAAAGGAAGAATGGTTCTTTGATAAACAACGTTCTGTAATGGATGTTCGCATCATTGGTATCTGTCCGTTAACATTAGCCCGCGATCAGGAAGGTAACCTGGTAGAAGGTGGTCAGAAGAAACCATTGTTCTGGGTCTATTATCAGGAAGCAAGAAGAATATTTGCAAATACAGAGGTGTTTAACCGTTTTAATACTTCACAGCGTTTAACGTATGAAGATATCTTTATGAAGCGTATGTTTAGCAGCTACATAATGAAGGAAGATAACGTGTATAACAGACGTATTGAAGATTATAAAACAAATCCAATGGATGCTTTGCTGGAGTCAGAACGAATTAAAACCGATATGGTGAATTTCGAACACGATCTCTGGGAATATTAATCATTCCTCAAAAAGTTTAAAACGCTCCGCTAAAACGGGGCGTTTTTTTATTGGGTCATTTTTTATTTCCTTTGACCATAATGCGCTTCAGGATAAATAGTGAACAATCAGAAAGAGTCAGCTTTTTTATTGGAGTAATTATCGTCCTCTGTCCGATTTGGATGCTCAGCAACTTTCATACAGGTGATGGTCCTGCACATTTGTATTGCGCACACGTTTTATCGGATCTGCTGTTTGATAAAACTTCTTTCTTTCATCAGTTTTTTAATCTCA
>JANOBN010000674.1:0-5399 GCA_031411675.1 Bacteroidota bacterium
TATTATGAAAGCTCCCGTTGCCTTTTCTGTTATGATGCGCCGTGTGTCAACGCTTGTCCAACGGCAATAGATATTCCGCTCTTTATTCGTCAGATTAATTCAGCTAATACTGATGGTGCAGCAAAAACAATTTATGCATCAAATTATTTCGGGAATGCTTGCGGTAAAGTTTGTCCTACAGAAGTGTTGTGCGAAGGCGCATGTGTATATAATCATCAGGATGTAAAGCCAATTGAAATAGGCCGACTACAGAGTTATGCAACAACGCAAGCGATTGAAAGGAATATTACTTTTTTTAAACCCGGAATTTCTAATGGAAGAAAAGTTGCGATTATTGGTGCCGGTCCTGCCGGAATTTCCTGTGCATGCGAACTGCGTGTTCAGGGATTTGAAGTGGATATTTATGAAGCAAAAGGTCAGCCTTCCGGATTAACAGTCCATGGTGTTGCGCCTTACAAGATAGAGAATCATACTGTATTGAATGAAATGAAATATCTGCAGCAACAACTAGGATTTAAAGTCTTTTACAATAAGCCAATTATAAACCCCGGCGATGTTTTTGATTTAGAAAGCCGTTATGATGCGATATTTATTGGTGTTGGTTTAGGACATACTGCAAAGCTTGGAATAAAGGGCGAAGATCTTGAGAGTTGTTTCGGGGCTGTTGAATTTGTTGAGCAACTGAGAAACAATCAGCATAAAATGAAGGTGCCTGAAAAGGTGATCGTACTGGGAGGTGGAAATACTGCTATGGATGCAGCATCAGAATGTGCAAGAATGGGAGCTAAGGAAGTGATTTTGGCTTATCGTAGAAGTAAAGAAGAAATGGGGGCTTACGATTTTGAATATGATCTTGCAAAAGGAGTTGGCGTTAAAGGTGTATTTAATGTAACTCCTGCCGAGATAACTGGCGATGACAAAGTAAATGGAGTAAGATTTATTTATAACGGCAGTGATCCATCAGCAGCTAAGGAGTTTACTTTAAATTGTAACTGGGTGATAAAAGCAACAGGGCAATCGAAACATACGGAATTATATCGTCTTATAAAAGATCTTAAGCTTGATGAAAAGGGACGAGTAGCAGTTGATGAAATGTATCAAACCTCGAATTCAAAATATTTCGCAGCAGGTGATGCAGTAAGTGGCGGGCAGGAAGTGGTGAACGCGGTTGCTGATGGGAAAAGGGCGGCAAAGGGAATAGGTGCATTTTTGTTAGGGTAACGTAAAAATAATGTTGAATAATAAATTTTGAATCTTGAATCTTGAAGTAAATTTCTGTTCTTATATTAGCCTTCTAACTTAAAACAGAAAATTCATGAAAAATAAAAAGTTTGATTTAAATGACCGGTTAATCGATTTCGCTGTATTTACCCTGTCGCTTACTGATTCAATGAGTAATTCGAGAGCCGGAAACCATATCGCGAATCAATTAGTTCGGTCATGTACTTCTCCTGCTTTGCAATATGGAGAGGCTCTAAGTGCAGAATCTACAAAGGATTTTATTCATAAATTAAAAATACTTTTAAAAGAATTGCGAGAAACATTTAATTCATTAAAGATAGCCGAAAGAGTTCCTTTGACAGAAAAAACTGAAATGTTAAAATATGCACTCGGTGAATGCAGTGAGTTGATCGCAATATTTGTTAAGAGTATCGAAACAGCAAAACGAAATCAAAGTAATGCCAAAACAATTAAATAGTACTATAATTTAAGGTTGCTAATTAAACAGATTATTTCTGCTTTATACAAATTAACATTCAAATTTTAATATTCAAATATTAATATTCAACATTCAACATTCAACATTCAATATTCAACATTCAATATTCAATATTCAACATTCACCTTTGAGAATTTAAACAAATGGCAGATATTTCAATCAACTTCGCTGGAATAAAATCTCCTAATCCTTTCTGGCTTGCATCTGCACCGCCTACAAATAGCGGATACCAGATTATGAAAGCATTTGACACCGGCTGGGGTGGAGCTGTGTGGAAAACACTTGGCGTTCCTGTTGTAAATGTTTCATCAAGGTATGGTGCACTAAATTACCGTGATAACAGAATGGTGGGATTTAACAATATTGAATTAATTACTGATCGTCCTTTGCGCGACAATCTTCGCGAGATTGAAGAAGTGAAAAAACGATTTCCAAATCATGCGATGATTGCATCATTAATGGTAGAAACCCGTGAAGAATGGCATCAGATTGTTCGTGATGTAGAGAATGCCGGTGTTGATGGGATTGAATTAAATTTTGGGTGTCCTCATGGCATGTGCGAACGTGGAATGGGATCAGCAGTAGGACAAGAACCTAAAATTTTAAAAATGATTGTAGGTTGGGTGAAGGAAGTAGCTAAGGTTCCGGTAATCGTAAAACTAACACCAAATATTTCTGATATTACTCGTCCGGCCATTGCAGCACGTGAGGGCGGTGGTGATGCAATTTCTTTAATCAATACTATTCAAAGCATTATTGGTGTTGACATTGACAACTTTGTAGCTTACCCGGTTGTTGATGGCAAGAGTACCAATGGCGGATATTGTGGTCCGGCAGTAAAGCCGATAGCATTAAACATGTTAAAAAATTGTGCGCAAAACCCTAATGTACAAATACCGATCAGCGGCATTGGAGGGGTAGAGAACTGGCGTGATGCAGTAGAGTTTATTTTATTGGGAGCAACTACTGTTCAGGTTTGTACAGCTGTAATGCATTATGGTTTTGGTATTATCCGTGAAATGATTCCGGGATTGGAAAGTTATATGAAAGAAAAAGGTTTTGCTACTATTGATCAGATGATAGGCAAAGCATTACCGAATGTGATGCACTGGGAAGATCTTAATCTGAAATATAAAGTAGTTGCAAATATCAATGAAGATAAATGTATCGGTTGTCAGCTTTGTTACACAGCATGTGAAGATGGCGCTCATCAGGCTATTGGTTTATCCGATGATATGATGAACCGTAAACCCCATATCATTGAAGAGAACTGTGTTGGTTGTAATTTATGTTCGTTAGTATGTCCTGTTGAAGATTGTATCAGCATGCAACGACGTGATGATGGAAAACAGGATGTAACATGGAAGGATAGAACTCTTGCCGGAAATATTCCGAAAGTATTTAATGATGAGTTAGCAGGAGGTTTACATCACTGGGTGCCTGAGCCAGCCGATGCTTTTAAAACCAGAAAACCAAAGCACTATAAATCAATATAAATACATTTCTCACGAATAGGATTATCTAAAAATTAAAAAATGTATAATAAACATGACACCAACTTTAACTGAACTTCAATATCCGATTGGTAAATTTGTTATTCCAACATCTTTTTCACCATTAGAAATTAATCAGTGGATAAATACACTTGAAGAATTACCTGTTGAAATGCGTAAGGCTGTTAGTAATTTAAATGACAAGCAACTGGATACTCCTTACCGTGACGGAGGATGGACTGTTCGTCAGGTGGTGCATCATGTAGCAGACAGTCATGTGAATTGCTATTGCAGAATTAAATTAATACTTACAGAAGTTGAACCAACTATTCGTCCTTATCTGGAAGCAAAGTGGGCAGAAGTAGAAGAAGCAAAGTCTGCACCGGTTGATATTTCATTAAACATACTTGATGCAATTCATAAAAGAATGGTAATGACTTTGCGTAACATAACCATTGAAGATTTAGACCGATTATATTATCACCCGGAAAATAAACAAACGAATCCACTGAAGGTATTAATTGCTTTATATGCCTGGCATAGTCGTCATCATACTGCTCATATTATGGTGTTAAAAAAGAGGGAAGGTTGGTAAGTGTATTACAAAATTGAATAACACTTTTATTGGTAATAAACACCTGTTATTTTGTAATAATTTGCTCTTTGATGTGCTTATTGTTAAGTTTAATACGTTGACTTTCAATAGTTTCTTAAAGGATTAAATATTTGTTTATTTCTTAATTATTTATTTACTTGCAGGGTAGTATTTTGTACTAATCACTATTTTGTAATAACTACTTAAAACCACTATTATGATTAAATTTTTGAAATTATTTTCAATGGCAATTTTCATGTTTATAATGAAGGCCCAATCGCAAACATTAATTAAAAATATGAGTTCCGTGGAAGGAACGGTAAATGCAATTGTTAAAAATGCAGGTACTTATTATGTCGGAGGAAGTTTTACTTATGTAGGCCTCAAAACTATGGGCTCCGCAGCACTAACCACGGCCAGCGATTATCCTGACATGAGTTTTCCCGGGGTCAATGGTACTGTATACTGTGCTGCTGACGATGGTAGCGGGGGTTGGTACATTGGCGGCAGCTTTAGTGACGTGAATGGAATACCCCGTTATTCGCTGGCTCATATTAATGCTGATAAATCCCTGGATATGGTTTGGGCACCTCAAACAAATTATTATTGGTATTATCAATCTGTATACTCAATTATAAAAAGTGGTAACACAATATATATTGGAGGAGGGTTCACTACAGTTAACGGAGTTCCAAGAAATTTTCTGGCCGCTATTGATGCAGTATCAGGTGCATTGTTACCCTGGGATCCTAATGCAAATAACGCAGTATATTCTCTTTGTAAAAGCGATTCAATAATTTATACAGGTGGTTCATTTGGAGCTATTGGGGGTAAACCAAAACCTTACTTTGCTGCCGTAAATGCAAACAGCGGACAAGTGCTGGAAGGTATTCAAACACCGGACGGTCCCGTTTATGATATTTTGGCAAAAGGAGATACTTTATTTATTGGTGGTGATTTTAATCAGTTTAATTTTAAAAATGAATATCTGGCCCGTTTTACCACAAACAATGACCAGCCTGACACAGAATTCCCGACAGCTAATTCAACAATTTATGTAACTATACCGGATGGCAATGGCGGCTGGTATGTGGGTGGAGATTTTACTGTTATAGGCAATGCTTCCAGATATTATGTAGCACATATTTTGTCGGATAAATCAGTGGATACCACCTTTGATGCAGGCTATATATATGGAGGAGCCGGTGGTATCAGAACGATACTTAAAGACGGAAATACTTTATATATCGGTGGCGGATTTTATGTTTTAAGTGCCCCCTATTTAGAAAGAAATTATATTGCCGCACTTAATGCAACAACAGGAGTCGTGCTCCCCTGGAATCCAAATGCTAATAGTGTTGTTTACACAATTGAGAAAAAAGATACTGCAATTTATGCTGGAGGAAGCTTCACTAATATTGGCGGTAAATATAAACCTTACTTTGCACAGATTGGCATTCAATCGGGAAAAGCGATTGATGGCACTGTAAGTGCGAATAATGGGGTATATAAAATAGTAAATAAGGGTGATACACTCTTTGCAGGAGGACCTGGCAAAACCTGGTCTCCAGACGGCTTCCGTACAACATTG
>JANOBN010000675.1:0-3168 GCA_031411675.1 Bacteroidota bacterium
TTACATTGTTGTACACGCCTACTTTACTTTCGCCTACTGTATCAATAAAATAATCCCAATTCCATTTATGATAAGCAGGCCAATTTTTAGCCATATCTTTTATAATAAGTGGCTTGTTTTGGGCATAATAATTATTCTTAAAATCTTCTGGAGTAATAGTATTTACAACATCTATTGCTTTTAGCTTCATATTAAGTTTTATTAAAATTAAGTAAAAGTAATAATAATTATTTTTTAATGAGATTTTTGCCTTGCCGCTTATAAAATAAAAAAGATCAAATTCTTTATAATTTTCCTACAGCAATTATTTTACACGTACATAAATATGCTTAATATTATTCTTGCCAGTATCCCGCTCATCTATTTCAAACCTTTTCAAACTTTTTATGAGCAGCAGCATTTTAGAAAACCCATAATTTCTAGGATCAAAATCTGGCTTTCTTTTTAGAATGAAATTACCCAGATCGCCCAGAAAGGTCCAACCGCTTTCATCAGCTAAATCTGCAATGGAATCTGTAAGAAGATTGATAATATTATTGTCAAGTTTATTTAATGGTACAGCCAATGATTTTGTTTTTTCTTTATGTAGTTTTTTTGGCTCAATCGTATCTATTAAACTCGCTGCCTTTAATATTTCTATGTAGATAAATTTATCACAGGCAGTAATAAATGGAGTAGGTGTTTTCTTCTCACCTATACCAATCACTTTCATACCTGCTTCACGCAAGCGTATAGCCAGTCTTGTAAAATCACTGTCGCTCGATACAATGCAGAAGCCATCTACCTTTTCAGAATATAAGATATCCATGGCATCAATTATCAAAGCGCTGTCACTGGAGTTTTTTCCGGTAGTATAACTGTATTGTTGTATAGGGGTGATGGCATTTTCTAGTAAAATGTTCTTCCAACCAGATACGGTAGGTTTTGTCCAATCTGCATAAATTCTTTTGATTGTGGGAGTGCCATTTTTTGCAACCTCTTCCAGCATTTCTTTTATATTGGCATAAGGTACATTATCAGCATCTATTAAAATGGCTAGTCTTAGCTCTTTTAAATTGTCCATAATTATTTTAAAGTTTAAACTAGTTAAAAAAATTAATGATCATAACTTATCACCTTAGCTATTTTCCAAAGGTCATTCTTTTTTTGCCATATCATTAAAAACTTAAAAGTACCCATTTCTTCTTTTCCATTTTCTATATGAAAAAACTGGTGAACACCAATTTCTATAGCGCCATAACCCTTTATTGGATGAACTTCTAAACTACCACGCACTAATTTTCTGGTAAGTTTAAATTCTTTTTTAAAAGTAGCGGCAAAATTTTTAAAAACAGTATTGTAAGGAATTAGCCCGTCATTGTCTTGATACCATTCTAGATCTTTGGTAAATAATGCCTTAAAAACCGCCATGTTTTGAGTATTAAAAGCAGTAAATATAATACTGTCCATGTGAGCAATTTCGTTGTATAAGGCGATGCTGGTTGGCGCTACTTTTTTTTCTTGCGCTAAGGCATTGTGTACAATGGTAAAGGACAAAAAAAGAGGAAGCAATAGCGTATAGCAAAGTCTATTTATTTTCATTGTGTAAAGATAAAGATTTAAACTGCGTGCTACTTTTCCGATTTTAAACATCCAATATCCGCTTTAATGCAATACGTGCGAAGCGATTTAGTCCTGAATAATTAGTTAGAAAAAATGGGAAAACGGAGAATTAACCACAACAAAAAAGCAACCCCAACTAGGAATTGCTTTTCTATTTTTCTAACTTAAAACTAACTACGCTTAGCGTCGTGTCTGACGATCATGCTTTTGACGATATATTCTTTTGCTCAATGTTTTTTGATCTTGCCTAATATCTTTGCGCTCCTCGGGTGTTACCACACCATCTGCTCTAGCATCTTTTCTTTCTTTAAACAAGCGGGCGTTTTGTGCTTTTAGACGAGCAGCTTCTGCACGGTTAAGCTCTCCGTTGTTCACTCCTTGTTTAATTCTTTGTCTGTTTGTAGCTGCAGGCCTTCCTGTAGCGGTTGTTTGTGCATCTACGCTATAAGAAGCAGCGCTAAAAATAGCAATGGCTAAGATAATTTTTACGTTCATGATTGTTGGTTTAAAATGGTAATTAAATTTCTGTTACATTAATTCAGACTTGGTGCGCTAAAAAAGGTTTAAAACAACAAAATTATTTTTTGTTAAATTATGTTAAAGCTTTTGCGATGGTGCTCACACAGCCCATGAATAGCTATTGCATTTCTATGTGTGGCGGTTCCATAACCTTTGTTTTTATCCCAGCCGTATTGTTCGTGTTGTGCATGTATTGTACGCATGTAATCGTCTCTGTAGGTTTTGGCAAGCACACTGGCTGCTGCTATAGCGGCATACTTGCCATCGCCTTTTACAATGCAGGTGTGTTTAATATTTTCATACGATTTAAATCTATTTCCATCTATTATTAAATGCTCAGGGGTTTTGTTTAGTGAGCCAATGGCGATATGCATTGCCTTAAAAGAGGCTTGTAAAATATTAATAGTATCTATCTCATCGTTGCCCACTATGCCTATTGAAAATGCAATGCTTTCTTTTTCTATGATAGGTCTTAAAAGCTCCCTTTCTTTTTCAGATAATTTTTTACTGTCGTTTAACAAGGGATGATAAAAATCTTTGGATAATATAACAGCCGCAGCATATACAGGTCCGGCATAACAACCACGCCCAGCTTCATCTAATCCAGCTTCAATAATTGTTTTATGTAAAAAAGGCTCTAGCATATTGCTGTTGCAAATATCTATTAATTAATCAAACTATACACACTTGCTTTTCGTAATTTTGTACCAATATTTTTATATGAGCGTTATTAAGAAATGGGTATTGGCTACTTTTATTCTAACTTTTTTGGTTATTCTTGCTGGCGGTATTGTGCGTACAACCCAAAGTGGTATGGGCTGCCCCGATTGGCCAAAATGCTTCGGTCTTTGGATACCCCCTACCAATGCCTCTCAACTGCCAGACGATTTTGAAAAGTTTTTAAAAGCGCAGGATATTGACCATACATTCAATGCTTACCATACTTGGATAGAATATATAAACCGTTTGTTGGGTGTTTTATTAGGACTGTTTGCTATTATACAAGTGGTTCTTTTATTCAAAAGGCGTGCAATCCAACATCAAGCA
>JANOBN010000676.1:0-2482 GCA_031411675.1 Bacteroidota bacterium
GGTATTTAATGCAGCAAGGGTTACTTTATTAATACGTTCTAATGTAAAACGATATGGTTTATTGGTATCAGTACCATCCTCATTTTTTAAGCCAAGGAGGTATTTCACTTCTTCTTTATTCTGCAATGCAGCAAAAGGACTGAAAACAACCTGATCGCCTGACTTTAATCCGATAAGGGAATTTTTAATTTCCGGGTCTTTTACTTTATCCATCAGCATAAACGACTGATTGGTTATACCACCTTCTAAAGGCTGTCCTGAGGCATCCAATTCCTGAAAAGTACCATATAAAGAACATTCAGCATCACTTATTTCCGGATTGATATAATCGCCGTGCCGACGTTGTAATCTTTCTACTTCAGTATTAATATCGGCATCACTTACTTCAATCTCATAATAGGTAAAATCATGTGGCGGGGGTAAAACAAGATCAAACTGAGGTGCCAGACCCATATCAAATGAAAATTCGAAATCGACAGGGTTTTCCCAGTTCATATCGATTTCATTCTCTGCTTTTGGCAATGGGTTACCTAATATCTCGATTTTATTCTCCGTAATATACTTATCTACTGACTCAGCCACCAATCTGTTTAATTCATCAGCAAGTACCGCTTTACCATACATCTTACGCACCAGATTCATTGGAACCATACCCGGACGGAAGCCCGGCATTTTTGCTTTCTTGGAATATTTACGCAAAGCGTCATCAACCGGTTGTTTATAATCGCTTGGGGTGATGCTTACCTTTAACACGGCATTCAGGTCATCAATACGTTCCTGGGTAATGTTCATAGTTTTATTTAAGATTGTTTTTAGCTTCAAATACAGCAGAAATACCCTGAGGTAAGTGAAGACCAGTAATGTTCAAAGATTAACTGGTCTTCTACCGGAAAATCCGGGAATACAATAGAGTGCGGGCGAAGGGATTCGAACCCCCACAGATCGCTCCGCCAGATCCTAAGTCTGGTGCGGCTACCAATTACGCCACGCCCGCAGCATTTTTAATAAATTAGAAGAACTTAATGAGGGCGCAAAAGTAGAAGTTTTTTCCATACCACAGAAAGGAAACTCACAAAGCCTATTTTTGGCAGAAATTTAAGCCCCGAAAACAATGATTGTTGACCCCAAAAAACTGAAGCCGTCTGAATTTCACAGTTATATGCTGGGTGCAATTGCCCCCAGGCCCATCGCTTTTGCCAGCACTATTGATAAAAACGGCAATCCGAATTTAAGTCCTTTCAGTTTTTTTAATGCATTTGGGTCTAATCCTCCCTTATTGATTTTTAGTCCGGCATTAAGTGGGAGAACCGGCGGCACAAAAAACACGCTGGATAACGTTAGAGAAGTGGATGAAGTAGTTATTAATATAGTAAACTATGCTATTGTTCAACAGGCTTCACTGGCAAGTTCAGAATATGCGAAAGGCGTAAATGAATTTGTAAAAGCAGGATTTACCCCGCTCGAATCGCAGTTGGTAAAACCATTCCGGGTAAAAGAATCACCGGTACAAATGGAATGTAAAGTGATGCAGATCATACAAACAGGGGTAAGAGGGGGCGCAGCTAATTTGGTGATATGTGAAATAGTGTTAATGCATATTAATGATGATGTACTTGATGAAAATCAAAAAATTGATCCCGTTAAAATTGATCAGGTAGCAAGAATGGGAGGTAACTGGTACAGCCGTGCCGCCAAAGGATTATTTGAAGTTCCTAAACCAATTGCCGCTGCCGGTATGGGAATCGACATGCTGCCGAAGAGTGTCAGAGAAAGCAAAGTACTTACCGGCAACGATCTTGGACGTTTGGGCAACACACAGGAAATGCCGTCGAAAGAGGTTATAAAGGCTTACAGCGAACGCGAAGATGTAAGAAAGCTTACTGACGCACTTGCCGCTGATCCGTCAGGTAAAGAGGATGTATTGCATCTTGCCGCAAGACAATTACTGGCCGAGGGAAAAACAGAAGAGGCCCTTTTATTATTACTGTCACAGTATGGAGAAGTAGTCTGATTTGAAATAATCTTATTCAGTGTGCTTTAAATATTACTTTCTGTTTCAGGAGACATTCAGAGTAATTAACAATTTTGTTTAGTAACCCATCATATATATATATTACTCCCTTAAGCTGACAGCTGCGCTGATGTTTAACGAATGAAAAAACGCATTTCTCCTCTGAAAACACTACTTTTAAGGGAATTCAGGTAATGGAAAAAGGCCCTTTTTTCAGAGGTAAAAACGATAAAAAACAGCATACTTTCAGAGTGGAAAAACTAACATTCAAGAGTGAAAAACTGTTAATAAGTTCCTGTAGTGGGGTGATGTAAGGTGCATTTGAGTACTACTTTTACCCTCATAAACATCATTAACAATTAATCAAAAAAAATGGCAACTAAAAAATCAAAACCAGCAAAGAAAGCTGCAAAGAAAGCCGCTGCTCCTAAGAAAGCTGCAAAAAAAGCTGCTCCTAAAAAAGCTGCAAAG
>JANOBN010000677.1:0-3228 GCA_031411675.1 Bacteroidota bacterium
TTGACACAAAGAACTGGCATCCTTTTTTGCCTAATGGAATGAGTGGTGTTTTAAAAGGGGTATCAGCGGTATTTTTTGCATATATTGGATTTGATGCAATCTCTACCACTGCTGAAGAATGCAAAAACCCGCAACGTGATTTACCTCGCGGAATGATGTATGCAATAATTATTTGCACCATTTTATATGTATGTATTTCTTTAGTGTTAACCGGTATGGTTAGTTATGAAAAGCTTGCTGTTGGTGATCCACTGGCTTTTGTTTTTACCGAGCTGAATCTGAAATGGATGAGCGGAATTATTGCCGTTAGTGCAATTTTTGCAATGGCCAGTGTATTACTGGTTTTTCAGCTTGGACAGCCTCGAATCTGGATGAGTATGAGTCGTGATGGGTTGCTGCCAAAAAAATTCTCAAAACTCCATCACAAATATCATACACCTTCTTTTGCAACTATTGTAACCGGTTTTCTGGTAGCCATACCCGCATTATTTTTGAATCTTACCATGGTAACCAACCTCTGTAGCATTGGAACTTTATTTGCATTTGTACTGGTTTGCGGGGGCGTACTCGTGTTGCAAAATAAGCCCGACATACCAAGAGGAAAATTCAGAACTCCCTACATAAACGGAGCTATTTATGTTCCTTTATTAGCAATTGTTGCTGTTGTTTATTTATCATCCATGGAGCGGCAAATGGTTAAGAATTTTGTATTCAATAGCCCGGTAACCATATCATCCAATGAATTGTTTGGCGTACTCGATAAGAGTGAAATTGACGAACTGAAAAACAATATTACAGCTACAGATGCTGATGGTCTTCTAAAAGCAGATAATGATGTGGAAGAATATATATCATCTTTACCTGAAGAAAAATATTTATACCTTATTCATAGTGGGGCCATAAACAATGAAAAGCTTCATAAACATGGCTGGAATCTTTTTAAACATAAAATACCCATGTGGATTTTCATTCTTGTTTGTATATTTCTCACTATTGTTTCTGTGATACGTAAACTTTCATTAATACCTGTTCTGGGAGTTGTAAGCTGTCTTTATATGATGGCGCAAATAGAACTGGAAAACTGGATTGGATTTTCTTTATGGCTGATTATAGGATTATTAATCTATTTTAGTTACAGCTACAGGAATAGTAAATTGAATGGCTCATCAGCCAGAAACTAAAGTACTAATTAAATCTTAGAACTTATTAATTGATTGTATATATATAAATAATTTCCTTTTAAAATCAACAAAAATAAAAACAATGAAAATAGTATTAGTCACTGGCGCTACGTCAGGATTTGGTAAAGCCATTGCCATTAAATTTGCTGAACATGGTTATAACATTATCATAACCGGAAGAAGAACTGATCGTCTTGCACAACTGGAGGAAGAAATAAAACAGACGTATGAGTCGAAAGTATTTACACTGCCATTTGATGTTCGCGACAGAAAATCTGTTAATAATGCATTGAATTCATTACCGCATGACTGGAAGAAGATAGATGTATTGGTTAATAATGCAGGTCTGGCACAAGGATTATCTACCATTCAGGAAGGCGATATTGATGATTGGGAAACAATGATTGATACCAATGTTAAAGGACTATTATACGTATCAAGAGTAGTAATGCCATGGATGATTGAACAAGGGCATGGTCATATTATTAATATGAGTTCCATTGCAGGAAAGGAAGCTTATGCTAAAGGAAATGTTTACTGTGCCACTAAACACGCTGTTGATGCCATATCCAAATCAATGAGAATTGATCTTTTACCACATGGCATAAAAGTAACAGCTATAAATCCGGGTGCTGCAGATACGGAATTTTCATTAGCCCGCTTTAAAGGAGATGCAGAGCGCGCAAAAAACGTATATGCCGGTTACGAGCCACTCAAGGCAGAAGATATTGCTGATGTTGTTTATTTTGCCTCCAGCAGACCCTCACATGTGGTGTTGAATGATATCACCATTACTCCACTTGCTCAGGCAAATACTTCCTATCTCCTTCGAAAAAATGTTTAAACTTATTTTACAAATTGTAATTAACCAGCGGGATAATCATCAATCTATGATTTCAGTATTCTGAAAAATGCTTATGAAAAAAATCCTCTTCTATTTTGCATTGATATTTTCAATATCATGTAACAAAGGCCCAAATGCTGATGCTATTTATTATAATGGAAAAATTTACACACTTGACAGTAGCTTTAGCATTGTTGAAGCAATGGCGGTGAAAGACGGCAAGATTCTGGCAACCGGTACTTCAGCAGAACTAATGGCCTATGATGCTCCTGTAAAACTTGATCTGAAAGGCAAAATTGTATATCCGGGATTTATTGATGCCCATTGCCATTTTTATGGTTATAGTATGGATTTGAAAAAAATATGGTTAACCGGCAGCCATTCATTTGCGGAGATACTGGATACTTTAGTAAAGAATAAGGATCAATTATTTATGGGCTGGTTATTTGGACGTGGTTGGGATCAAAATGACTGGACGATACAAGAGTTTCCCGACCGTAATAAACTGGATTCTCTTTTTCCTGATGTGCCTGTTTTTTTGATGCGCATTGACGGGCATGCTGCGCTGGTAAACTCTAAAGCTCTTGAGATAGCCGGCATAACAATAAATACGAAAGTTTCGGGCGGTGAAATAATTATCAAAAATGGTAAAGTGACCGGTCTTTTAATCGATAATGCTGTTGATCTTGTAAAAAATAAAATACCGGAACCCGGCGATGTTTATAAAACAGACGCATTACTCAAAGGACAACGAAATTGTTTTGCAGTGGGAATTACAACAGTTGATGATGCCGGGCTTGAACATGATAAAATTGAACTTATTGAGAAAATGCAGAGTGCTCATGAATTAAAAATACGCATATATGCAATGGTTACTTGCGATAGTGGCAACAGAGCTTATTATTATAAAAAGGGAAAAATCAAAACCGATTGGCTTAATGTCCGTTCTTTTAAAATTTATGCTGATGGTGCTTTAGGTTCAAGAGGTGCAGCATTGTTGCAACCCTATTCTGATCAGGCAAATCATTATGGATTTCTGCTAAGTGATATTGATTCTATTAGAAATTATGCAGAAGAGATTGCTGATCATGGCTTTCAGTTAAACACACATTGTATTGGTGATTCTGCAAACCGGCTGATGTTGAATATATATAAAGAAGTCCTTAAAGGTGATAAAACCAGGCGATGGAGAATTGAACATGC
>JANOBN010000678.1:0-2465 GCA_031411675.1 Bacteroidota bacterium
ATTTAGAATTTAGAATTTAGAATTTCATACTCATACCGGTAAGCCATTGCCATATCTCTTCCGCTATGTGTAAGATCCATTTCATAGGCTGTTTCATTAATCAATCTGCCGGCTTCATCGAAATGAAAACTGCTGCGGCTGATTAACGTATTGTTTTCATCCGTTGTTGATTCATCGATCAGTCGCCCTGCTTCATCATACTCGTAAGTGTAAATTCTTGTAAAACTTCCGCTTGCCAGTCGATGAATGATTCTTCCCTGGTCATCATAAGTATTCACAACACGTTGTGTGACTTCATTCTTTGGGTTATATTGAATCAGCGAAATGTCATTGCCGTTTTCATCATGTTCAATAACTGTGCGGGAAACCAATTCTCCTTTTTCATTCAGCTCCGACTGACCAACAAGTTGACCTTTTTCATTATATATATAATGTGTTTCTGAATTATTTCCTGCGGCATGATCCGTAACTTTACGTTGAATAATTTTATCCAGATCATTATAAATCAGATGTTCTTCCTGAATCAGGGTGCCTTCTTCATCACAGAATTTTACTCCCAAAATTCTTCCTTTTTCATCATATAAATAGTTGGAGGACTCCCCTTCTTCACCATAATATAATTTAACTTCACGAATAACTTTTCCCTGCTCATCACGCTCCGTTCTTTCTGACTGTTCTACCTCATCCATTGGCATTGACCAGTTGTGTAAAACAATTCTTCCTGATGAATCATATATATACTCATGTTCTTCTTCGACATTCCCATTGCTTTGATAACGCAGTTCCTTCTCCACTTTACCATCCGGATGATAGGTAATTTCTACATTCAATGATTCATTTTCGAGGTTCCCTTCAACTGCCGTCATGTTTTTTAAACGGCTGGAAAACTTGCGCATCTTTTTCAGAACGACTTGCTGTAATGTTTCACTCATCTTATTTTATGTTGATGGTTTAGTTTTAACTTTCAATATTATTAGCAAAACTGTAAGTGCACAGCCTGCAATGCACCATTTAACCCATTCCAGTTTCACCAGGTATAATGCGCTCAAACCCATACTGGACATAGCGGTGGCAAGAGCAACTACCTTTGATTCTACTGTCATACCCCTGCCCTTTTTCCAGTCCATAATGGCCGGACCTACGTATTTATTACCAATTAACAGCCGGAGAAATTTCCGGGAGCCCCGGGCAAAGCAAAATGCGGCGAGAATGAAAAATACCAAACCGGGCATTAAAGGAAGTATGGTTCCAATAATGCCTATTCCTGTGAAAAGAAAGCCGATGGCAATCCAGACAGGTTTTGCGATTTTATGGGTTTTTGTATAATACAACGGTAACGCCGGATTTGAAGGTGCAAAAATAGGATACCGCATTGTAAAATCACCTTTTTCTTTTACAAGATTAAAATACTCATGGAAATTGCCTGAATACAACGATATTTGCACTCAAAATAAAATAACTCTATATGAAAAGACATGCAACTGCTGTATGGCAGGGATCAGGTAAAGAAGGTAAAGGACAGCTTTTTTCACAAAGTACCGCCTTAAATGAAAAACAATATTCTTATAATTCCCGTTTTGAGGAAGGTGTTGGAACCAACCCTGAGGAATTAATAGCTGCAGCACATGCCGGATGTTTCAGCATGAAACTAAGCTTCCTTTTAGGTGCAGCAGGATTTACTCCTGATAAAATTGAAACTCAGTGCTTTATAACACTTGAAAATGGAGCAATAACAGATAGTCATCTGGTTGTTAAAGCGGAAGTTCCGGGCTTATCATCAGAAAAACTGAAAGAATGCGTGATGGATGCCAAGCAAAACTGCCCTGTCTCCAAGTTGCTAAATGCCAACATTTCAGTTGAAATTCTTTAAAAAAAGAGCTGCCCTCCCCGGCAGCTTTTTTTTGCCCTTTTTTTTGTCCCATATGTGTTTTATTATCTCTTTAACTTTTTCCCCTGCTTCCGAATGCTTAAACTTCCCCAAACTCCAGATTTGGACACCCGTAGTAAAAACAATATCTCCTATCGTCTTACCTATAAATTTGCCAAAGGTCGTACTTAGTAGTTTAAGTCCCACGTCAAATGAGCAATTAAACACTCCTTCAAGTACAAGTAATTTAAAAAGTTTGTTCTTCTTAGATAAAACTGTTCCATATACTGCTGCCCCAGTGCCTAATGAAAAAGCTACTAGTCCAATTTTTTCTTTATTAACGTTAGTTATTTCTTTTATAATAAATTCTACACCTTTTATTAAATCTGTTCCTTCTTCATCTCCGTAGGTAACTAGTCCTGTACTACTGTGACCATGAGATCTTTGGTCATAAGCAAATACGTGGAATCCATTATCTGAAAATAGTTTTATGTATTCGATAAGATTTATCCTTGAACGAGTCCACCCATGTAAAAGAACTAAGTTTGGGCCAGCGCCAGTAGATTCAATGTGGATATTGGCGGGAATGATATTCATA
>JANOBN010000679.1:0-3242 GCA_031411675.1 Bacteroidota bacterium
AGCTGCTAAGAAAGATGATATAAAAGCTGCCACCAGAAAGGCTGCTATAAAAGGTGCTAGAAAAGCTGCTAAAAAAGGAGATAGAAAAGCTGCTAAAAAGAAATAATTCATTTCTTCAGCTTATTATAAAAACCCCGGTAAATACCGGGGTTTTTTATTTTTAACCTCTCCTACCGGCATAAAAAATCCGGACTATTTGCATTATCCGGATCATTATATAATATTAGCCAGTGAACAATATTTAAGCTTTAACCAGATATATCTCTTTTAGTTTTTCAACAGCGTAATCAATTTCTTCCCTGGTGTTACTACCACAAAATGAAAAACGAACGGCAGGACGGTTATCATCAGCACCAATTCCCTTTAATACATGGGAACCCTGATTACTTCCTGAAGAACAAGCACTGCCGCCACTTACTGCAATACCTGCAATATCCAGATTAAACAATAGCATTTCCCCTATTTCTGATGCCGGCAGACTTACATTTAATACGGTATATAAGCTTTTTTCTCCTGTTTCGCCATTAAATGTAGCGTCAGTTATCTCCTGTTTAATCTTATTAATCATATAATTTTTCAGCATACTTACATGAACTATATCCTCATTCATATTCTCGTAAGCCATTTCTAAAGCTTTGGCAAGTCCAACAATTCCATACACGTTTTCTGTGCCACCACGCATATTTCTTTCCTGAGCTCCACCTGTTATAAATGGCTTAATCTTTACACGATTATTATTAATATACAAGAATCCAACACCTTTTGGACCATGGAATTTATGCGCTGCACATGTAATAAAATCAACAGGCAATTGAGATAAGTCATGTTCAAAATGCGCTAATGTCTGAACTGTATCTGAATGAAAAATAGCGTCATACTTTCGGCAAATAGCCCCACATTCGGCAAGTGGCAACATCGTTCCAATTTCATTATTGGCATGCATTAGTGAAACAAAAGTTCTTTCATTCTCTTTTAACAACCTTTCCAGATCATCTAAATCAACATTACCTTTTGCATCCAGCTTAACAAAACTCAATTTTATTTCACCCGATTTAGCAAGATCCTCCAGCGTGTGCAGGACGGCATGATGTTCTATTTTAGAAGTTATTGCATGCTTTATTCCCATATCATGTATGGTACAACGGATGGCCATATTATTGGCTTCTGTACCTCCTGATGTAAAAAAGATGGAAGCAGGAGTTGTTTTTATTAATCGGGCAACCCTCTTTCTGGCATCTTCCACAATCGTTCTTACTTCCCGTCCATAAGAATGGATCGAGGAAGGATTACCAAATTTATCCTTCATTACTAAAACCATTGCATCAATTACTTCGGGATGTATGGCCGTTGTTGCCGCATTATCGAGGTAAACTTTCATATTATTTATAATTCTAATAATTAATGTTTAAGTGAAATAATTTCGGAAATAATATCCTTAATATCGGTTATTATTTTCTCAGCAAGATTTTCCGCAGTAGTCATACTTTGGCTTTCACTATAGATTCTGATAATTGGTTCTGTATTTGATTTGCGAAGATGAACCCACTCTCTGTCGAATTCAATTTTTACTCCGTCAATGGTATTTACCGGTTGTTTCTTATATTTCTCCTTTATACCGGAAATAATTTCATCCACCTCCATGTCAGCAGTTAACTCAATCTTTTTCTTTGCTATGAAATAATCAGGATAAGAAGCACGTAACATGGAACATGACTTACCGAATTTTGCGAGATGAGAGAGGAAAAGTGCAATTCCAACCAAAGCATCACGACCATTATGAAGCTGCGGATAAATTATTCCTCCGTTCCCTTCCCCGCCAATAATAGCGTTCTTATCTTTCATCATTTCCACAACATTCACTTCCCCTACTGCTGATGCAAAATAGCTACCTCCATGCTTTTCTGTGATGTCTCTTAATGCACGTGTTGAAGAAAGATTTGAAACTGTATTTCCCTTATTATTCTGAAGAATATAATCAGCAACTGCAACCAGGGTGTACTCTTCACCAAACATTTCTCCGTCTTCACAAACCAACGCCAAACGATCTACATCAGGATCGACAACTATTCCAAGATGAGCATTTTTCTTAACCACTTCCTTAGCGATCTCTGTGAGATTTTCAGGCAAAGGTTCCGGGTTATGTGGAAATTGTCCGTTGGGTTCACAATATAACTCAACAACCTCTTTTACGCCCAGTATTTTCAGCAAGGCAGGAACAGCAATACCGCCGGTGGAATTAACGCAATCTATTACAATCCTGAAATTAGCTTTTTCTATAGCTTTTCTATCTACTAATGGCAAAGCAAGTATGGCTTCAAAATGTTTTGCAAAGGCCGTATTATCCTGTGTCACCTTTCCTAAATGATTTACTTCACTATAGCTGAATTCTCCACGATCGGCTATTTCAAGAATTTTTGCGCCATCGTTTGCAGAAATAAATTCTCCTTTTTCATTCAATAATTTAAGTGCATTCCATTGTTTCGGATTATGACTGGCAGTAAGGATTATGCCACCCTGCGCCTTCATAAATACCACAAACATCTCCACTGTCGGAGTGGTTGAAAATCCAATATCTATTACGTCGATACCTAATCCGGAAAGTGTATTACATACAAGACCATTAAGCATGGCCCCACTAATTCTTGCATCACGACCTATAACAACTGTACAACGTTTAATATTATTCTCGTTTAACAGCCAAGTACCATAAGCACTGGCAAATTTTACTATATCTACAGGAGTTAAAGAATCACCCGGCTTTCCGCCTATTGTTCCTCTTATTCCGGATATTGATTTAATTAATGTCATATATATAATTCAACCTTTTAGACTGCTAAATAAAATTATTCATTATCAATGTTAAGTGAATGTCCCATTTTATCTCTTTTAGTGCGGAGATAAAATTTGTTGTGCTCATTACTTGCAGTCTGCAGAGAAATATTCTCCACAATCTTAAGCCCGTATCCGATTAATCCGGCTCTTTTGGTTGGGTTATTTGTCATGAGGCGCATTTTTGTAACTCCAAGGTCACGTAAAATTTGTGCGCCTACGCCATAATCACGTTGATCAGACTTAAAGCCTAATTCAATATTTGCCTCCACTGTATCTTTACCTTCTTCCTGCAGTTTATATGCCTTCAATTTATTCAAAAGGCCAATACCACGTCCTTCCTGATTCATATAAACGATAACACCTTTGCCTTCCTTTTCAATTAACTCCATTGCTGCATGCAACTGCAATCC
>JANOBN010000680.1:0-1829 GCA_031411675.1 Bacteroidota bacterium
ATTTTTGAATATACCGGATTCCCGACTTACATGAAACCACATTCAGGTGGCGGTTGGAAAAGCGTTTACAAATTGAATAATGCTGATGAATTTTATCAGGCACATCAAACAACAGGTCAGTTGGTAATGATGCTTCAGGAAGAAATTGAATTCCAATCTTACTACCGTTGCTATTGCATAGGACAGAAAGATATTCGCATCATGGAATATGAACCACGTAACCCACATCATTTACGTTATGTTCACAATCACTTTAATGATGATAAAAAAATCATTGATTTGATTTATGATTATACTATGTTGTTAAATGAGGCACTAGGTTACGATTTTAACACGGTTGAATTTGCAGTACGTGATGGTATTCCATATGCAATCGATTTCTGTAATCCTGCTCCTGATGCTGATATTAATTCAGTAGGTGCCGAAAATTTTGAGTGGGTTATTGAAGCCGCAGCCAACATGTGCATCCGCAAAGCAAAAGAACATAAAGAGGGTGCTGACAACCTTACGTGGGGTACTTATCTGAAGAATGCAACCATGGGTAAAAGCCCTTCAATGCCTGCCGCTAAAGGTAAAGTAAAGAAAAGCGTTGCTGAAAAAGTATAATTACGTATAACTTCTATAAAAGCCCGGACTTAACTGCCGGGCTTTTTTTATTATTGCATTACCCGAAAATAATGAAGGCTACTCCCCGATATATATATTATGCTTTTGTGCTGCTGGTTACTCTGCTCACTGTTTTTTATATTGACCTCTGGCATAATGGAAATACCGTTTCACGATTGCTGCCTGTTAAGACTTTTGCAGAAGATGAAACCTGGTGCATTGACAAATATCAGGAAACTACTATTGACAAGGCATTAATAAATGGTCATTATTATTCTGAAAAAGCACCATTACCTGCATGGTTGGTCACACCGGTTTATTGGATGTTCCACAAAGCAGGATTTCATCGATTGATGAAGGAAGATAGTTTATTGTATCTGACAGGGTCAATAATGATAGCATGTATTCCATTTATCATAGTTGTTTTACTAATCTATCACTCTTTGCAACGGCTGAATTGGAATATATATAAAGCAATGGCTATTTCTATGCTGTTGCCTTTTTCAACTTTTGCATGGATTTATGGTGGCACCTCTTTCAGTCATGTCATGGCAGGTATGTGGATGATATTGAGTTATATTTTTATTAGAGAAAGAAAACAATATTTGGCTGCCGGTTTTTTCGCCGGGCTTTGCTTTCTTGCAGAGTATCCAACCGGATTACTTTTTTTTATATGGCCTTTGGTGTTGCTTTATCAAACAAAAAATATCCGCAATCCGCTACTGTTTGCCGCAGGAACATTGCCAGCTATTATCGCTCAACTGATTTACAATTTTATTTTTACCGGCAATCCTTTTGATATGTTGTATAATCATCAGGCAATTGATTTTTATAATGATCCCAATACATTTATCGGATTTGCACTACCTATACCAGAAGCCATGTGGAAATTGTTATTTGGATTGTACCGGGGATGGTTTTTTCATGCCCCTGTCCTATTTCTGTTTTTTACATTTCTGATGAAGCAAACCATAAAAACACCGAAAATGATGTTTGCCGATTACTTGCTGCCATTGGTGCTTGCAAGTTATCTGCTATTCAGTTCTTACCGGGTATGGTATGGAGGATGGTGCTTTGGCCCTCGACATTTGGTGCCGCTAACATTATTACTTATTTACCATTTTGCAAGATACGCTGATTTGAAAGGTCTTCGTTTATATATATTCTATAGCCTGTCTTTTACAGGCGTAATTTATTGCTGGATGGCAAAGTCAACCTTGCTT
>JANOBN010000681.1:0-2238 GCA_031411675.1 Bacteroidota bacterium
TACCATTAGTTGTAATATAATCACCCATTTGACAAAAATATATTTTATATCTGTAAATGATTTCTAAATTATATTGAAAACAGGAGTGAAATTCGTGGTTGTCGTCCTACAATGACCGCTAAAGTTTTGCAGCTACAAGACGTTGGCGTCCAGAGGCTTCTGGATTGTATCACAAAACTGTCTGACACCAGTGCACTTGCTACGAAGCACAATCCCGATAGCTATCGGGATCATTTAACCACTGAACCGCTAATTTCTTATAGGTGCTGGTAGGTGACATTATTTCTGTCTTACCCATTCAATTATGTCTTTTATTTTCTTGTCCACTAACACGTCTGGTTTAATTCCGTTGGGGTCTACAGGATTGTTGGGAAGTCTTGTTGTCCTTGTGGTAGGAACAGAAGCATACCAAAAACCAGATGGTGTCAAAATGAAGTTTAAGTTTGAGTAATCCAATGCCCCGCCACTATTTGTTTGTCCGTAAATTGTGGTCTTTTTACTTTGTTTAGCAAGTAGCAAAAACTGTTCTGTTGAACTTTTACAATCACGATCAATAATTACGCTTATTTTCTTTGGAAATTCACTTGTTGAATTTAGAGTTAAAGTGTCAACTTGATTTTCAGATAATGACACAAAACTATTGGGACTATTTTTTGCTTTAGAAACTATTTTCTGAATATTCAATTTACTTTCTGATGGAATTTCTGGGTTATTTAAAAATTCGTCAAACATTTTTATGTTGTTTTCAGAAGACCAAAGTTGGGTTGTATGAATTAGAATTAGATTAGTATATAAGTAAGGAATAATAATGTCAAAAGTTGCGTCACCACCGCCTTCATTGCCACGCAAGTCCAAAATAAAATGCTCTGTCTTGTCGAGTTTTGTTTTATTAATGGATACAAAACTATCAAGAAGGTTTTTATATGATAGGTCGCAAGTTTTTATTTGGAACAAAACTGTTTTATTGTCGAGGAATTTTAATGTAGGGTCTAATGAACCTTGTGAATGTTTTGACTTTCCTTTTCCATACAAAGGATTTTCTTTGGTTTGTCCATAAACCACGTGTCCGTTGTTAATATAAGCGATTAGTTTGCCAATTATTTTGTCACAACTTTTAATGTCCTTTATAGATTTTGCTTGTATAGCTAATTTGTTAATAGTTTGCAAGTAATCAGGATGTTTTTTTGAAAAGTCCTGAATTCCTGAATAGTCTTTGATGTAACTTGTCGCTAAAAAATCGAAGTCTTTTCCGCAGTCGCAAGTTTTAGTTTGAGCATTTGTCAAACTGCTAATGAATAAAATTGTCAATAATAATGTCGTTCTAATGTTCATTGTTATAGGCATCACCTTCACTGTTGATACGAAACTGTCAAATCAGAAGTCCGCACAATAGTTTCTGCGAAGCGATTTATGTTGTCAGTTATGTCATTCATTTCTTAGTCAGCTTGTATCTCAAATGTGTGGTTAAGTTTGAAGGTATTATTTCTGCAATTTGAATATCATATTTGTCTTTGTCAATACCTTCAAACAGCCGGATACCATTTCCTAAAAAAACAGGGGAAATGTGAATGAAAAATTCGTCCACAAGCCCGGCATTGAGATACTGTTGAATCATATTAGCACCACCTTGTAAACGAATGTCTTTTCCCTTTGCAGATTTATTTGCTTTCTCCAATGCACTTTCAATCCCATCATTGATGAAATAAAAGGTTGTCGTTCCTTTTTGAACCCAGGGTTCCCGTTTTTCGTGTGTAAGAACATAAACATCTGCCTCGTATAAATCTTCTGCCCAATTGACTTCGCCTTCTTCAAACATTCGTTTTCCCATAATGTAAGAACCTGTTCTCGCAAACACATCGTCAATTAATTTACTGTCTGGACCGTATTCTTCACCGCCTTCCATTTTGATGTGTTTCCAAAATGCTTTTTGTTTAAACATCCACATGTGAATTTTTGCTGAAACACCACCCATTGGATTGCTTGGACTTCTATTATCGCCGGCAAAAAAGCCATCAAGTGATATTGCGCAGTCAAATATAATTCTACCCATATTCTATTTTTTATTTTGTTAGTTTCTTGAGTTCACTTTCAAGTTAGCACTCAGCCCAGCGGTTTCGGATAGCATTCACTGGCTTGGCGAAGGTGGCGATTTTCATCGCAAAAGTTGATGCAGACAACTGAAGTTTTATTGACCACAAATGTGTCTGCGGAGGGCTGAACCGCCACTTTTGCCAAACC
>JANOBN010000682.1:0-14568 GCA_031411675.1 Bacteroidota bacterium
CCACATATCTTTTTTATAAGTAGCGTTACTCATCTGCATATCTTGTTCAAAAAATGTTTTTTCATATTCATTATTCATAAACTGATTTACTGCAAGTGCCTCAAATGCCCAGCGTGCAGCCATCAACTCCCCAATAACCGGAACCTTATCCTGACAGGTTAAATCAGGATTTAATTTTTCATATTTTACAATCACGCCACTGAGAATTATCTGTGGTATCACTAAAAAAGGTATTAAAATATAAATGGTCACAACAGAATCAAATGATGCAGAAATATTTAATCCCAGCAAATTGGCAAAACAGGAAACTGCAAATAACATCAGGAAATAATCTCCTAACATCCCCTCCACACCAAATACCAGATTACCAACTAAAGCAAATGAAAACGTTTGCACAGCAGAAATGGCGAACAGAATCAGTATTTTTGATAACAGATAACTGCTTCTGCTTAAATCCAGAAAAGCTTCCCGCTTTTGAATTTTACGGTCGTGAATAATTTCTTCTGCGCTTACAGTCAGACCCATAAAAATGGCCACAATCACACTCATGAAAATGTATGCAGGCAGATTGGAGTTATTCATAAAAATATAATCTCCGCCATCAGCAAAATATTTCAGAAAATAAGCGATGATGAAGGATAACACCGGTGCCTGAAGAAAGTTAATAAGCAGGTATTGTTTATTATTCAGTTTTGAAAGTACATCACGCTGTATAAAAACCAGCATTTGTTTTATTCGTGATGGCTTCTTAAATGTGGAGTCAGGAAGTTGCTTCCCCTTCCCTTCATCTGCATCCTTTAAAGGATTATCCGTACGAAAAGCGGTGGCCCACTCTTTAGGTGATACTTTACGGGTTTGTGTTACATTACCAAATTCATCCAGTACCTTAGCTTCAATAATTGAAAAAATTTGTTCCGGATTGATATTGCCACAAACTCCGCATTCGCTTTCTGCATCAGCATACAGGGCTTTTTCTTTGAAATAAATCAAAGCATCGGAAGGGTTACCATAATAGATCTTATAGCCACCCAAATCGAGGAGCAGTAATTGATCAAACAATTTATATATATCGGATGATGGCTGATGAATTACAACAAACACCAGATTGCCATTTAATGTCAGTTGCTTCAACAGATCCATTACATTCTCTGAATCCATGGAAGAGAGACCGGAAGTAGGTTCATCAACAAATAAAACAGGCGGCTTACGGATCAGTTCCAAACCAATGTTTAACCTTTTCCGTTGTCCTCCGCTAATGGTCTTATTAAACACATCGCCCACTTTAATATTCCTGATTTCATTTAATCCCAGTGAATCAAGAAGCGCATCTACTTTCTGTGTGATGGCAACATCATCCAGTTCACCGAAACACAATTTACTATTCAGGAATAAATTCTGAAATACTGTTAAATCCTCCATCAGCAAATCATCCTGAGGAACATATCCTATGAGTCCTCTGGTTTTTGATGAATCAGTATGAATATTCACACCATTAATAAGCACTTCTCCGGATGACGGAACCAGATTACTGTTAAGAATATTCAGCAATGTTGATTTACCTGCACCACTTCCTCCCATTATTCCTACCAGACTGCCTGATGATGCAGAGAAATTAATTTCATGTAAACCCTTTTTCCCATTCGGGAATATATATTCCACATTTGTACATGAAAGAACAACAGGCATTTGTCTGGCATCTTCCAGAAAACACCGCATTACGTCACTGTAATAAACAGGACGCATTCTTGAATCACGGATTACAGAACCCGGAGAAAAAACCAGCAAGCTACCGGAAATAAAAGGTTGTCCGTTAACGGTTAATTGTTCTTCGCCATAATAACGTGCAAAAAGAATTCCTGCCGGCTTGCAGAATAATACTACCAGTTCTCCCTGTATAGATTCATTGTCAAGAAAACGGAATGAAGTGCTGGTGTGTTTTTCATTACTGATCAATAAAAAATAATCGGATGGACTAATGCCTGCTGTTGTTTTAGTTTTTACCAACTCCAGGCAACGATTATGGTCGTCATCACTGATATTAAAAACATTGGATACAGTAGCTAGAAATTCCATCTCCTGTTCCGAAACTGCTTCATCAGAATAAACAAATTCAATCAGCCGTATAAGTACAATATACTTCTGACGTAATTCCAGTTCGCTGTTTATGTCAGTACAAATACGCAGTACCTTAACGGAGTTTACGGAGACCCTTTTTTTCTCCTTGCCTGCATCAGAGCGGCCTTCCAGAAACTTCAGGTAATCGTCGAAAATAGTAAGGTATACAGGAACAAGAGCCTGGCTTAACTGCTGGCGTAAAAAGACCTCCACAATAGTGCGACCCTGCTGGGTGAGCCTGCCCGAGTTGGCCACTATTGCAAAGAGCTGCATAAGTGCCCTTAATATCTTATCACTCATAAATAAGTTCGATTAGCCCGTGAAAAATAGAGAATTTCAATGAAACATTATCGACTACTATCATTAGTGATAATAAAAAAGCCGGAATGACGAACATTCCGGCTATATATAACTGATTAATTCCTATTTGCTTATTTAATAATGCTGTTACGGATTCTGGCAAGATTGTTTGACAAACGAACCAATAAATCTTTATTAATATCCTTTGCTTCCTTGGGTTCTTTATATAATTCCAGCAGGGCATCCATATCTTTTTTAATCTTACTTAATTCAGCATCATCTTTAAACTCATTGAAAATACCGGAAATATTTTCCAGGTAAAGTCGCTGCTCCCATACTCTCTCATATAATTTCTCATTCTTCTCACTTCGTTCTTCTTCCTTCAAAAGATTTACGGTAAGGTGCTGACCTTCAATCCAGCTTCCTGCCAGAATCTGACTGGCTGTTTTAAGTCGTTCATTTGATCTCAGATAAGCATCGGTGGAAGCATAAGCCTGATCAACTACCCGTTTTAAAGAATCCTTATTATTTGCGTTCACTTCAAAGCGGTTCACAAACTTGTTAAAAGACTCTCCCAGATTCAACTGCTCTGCCAGTTTTTTGGAGCAGGCATAATATTTAATGATATCGGGAGCTCTGTTATTCACTACAGCATAGGCCAGATCCACTCCATAAATACCATAATTAAATGCCTGTTTCAGGGAAGTATGGTAATTATCAACGTTTTCAGGACTATTCAATAATTCGGGGTTCACCGCAAAACCGGAGCTGTTGAACTCTTCGAGTACCTCCAGAGGGGATGGCAGATTAGCAATAGTATAAGAAAACTTATAATTTGCCATTTCATTAATTGGGGTAGTGTCAGCAACGGCCGTAGTGTCCAAAGCGTCATTTCCAGCAGTAGTTTCTCCGGATTTATTAGAGCTACAGGACAGGAAGAAGGAGGCGGGGATCACCAGCGCCAATAATTTGATTTTCGACATATGAAACAATTTTCAGCAAATGTAAAAAAATCACAATACCACAAAAATTTGCAGGTGCTTGAAAAGGATCTTCTAAATTCTGTTTTATTACTGAGTTCTTGCAAATCACCAATCCAGGATGCCATTTTTATAATAATGGGCAGTAAAAAGAATACATATAGCCTTTTTTACTGCCCCGGTTAAATTATTGCTTCATAAACCTGACAGTTCGAATTCTGTCATTTAGCTTCATCTCAATCATATAAAGGCCAGACGGGTAATTTGCCACGTTCAATTCAATTTCAGTCATTGGGCTGAACACATTGGTATATACCGCCTTCCCTAACAAATTATAAACAGTTACATTACCTGATAATAGCTCACCTTCCATAGAATGGATAAATAAAAGATCGGTAGCCGGATTCGGATATACCATTAACTGATCCTCTGTAATGGTTGAAGATTCAGAGAAGGTGAGCCTGGTACCATTACTGTTACATTTATTAGAGGTAGAACTTGCGTCACTTGCCGCTGATGTTTTCTGGTTGGAGTTATAGGATTTGACTGTCCATGTCATTTTATTTCCATCAAAATAAATATCAAATGTTCCGCCACCCGGAAGGAACACCTCAGGCTGCACACCACTATATGAACCCAGGGCAGTTATAAAGTTATCAGGACCTATTGGAACATAAACTGAAGTTGTATTTAAATTGTCATACCTGAAATGAGCCACATAAGAGAATCCTGAAGGATGATTAATCAGTGTGTCAACGCAAATAAGTGACGGCTTAATGTTTTTAGCACCATTACCTTTTGGGTTCACATATAAAGTGCCGTTTACGTAATTTTTAGAATAGTTTGCATTTTGCACAAGCACCAATCCGGAAGGAATAATAGAATAAACGCCGGCAGCACCTGTGTAGGCAGGACTCACTGTGTAAACAGGGCCTGAGGCTATTGTGTTTGCACCACCCGGAATAAAACCAGTTATTGTTGAGGTCAACGTTGGCAATGCCGCATTCTTAAATATTACTTTGGTATCTGCTGTAATAGTTAATGAAGACGGAGAAACATTCAACGTTCCGTTTATCTTATTCAGCAAATAATTATTGGCCGCCCCGCCTGTTAATGTAATTGCATAATTACCCACATTAGAGAATTGTGTTGCTGTCGTAGAAGCAACGGGCTGGGTAATATTGCCGGGTCCTTCTCCTGAAATAAATCCGGAATAAGAAAGTGTAAATGCCGGATTTATGCTTCCATATATCTTGGATTTATTATCCGCAGCTACTGTAAGATTAATTTTTGAAACAATAAGATTTCCATTCAGATAATTGAGCGAATAGTTGGTCGGCTGCTTTAGAATCAATCCACCCGGCTTAATCTGGTAAGAACCAGCAGGCACAGGGGTTGTATTAACCGGATTTCCTCCACTCAAAAGCGTATAATTAATTAGATTGCTGAATACAGATGTATCCGTATCATCGTACTGGTAACCGCTAATAACTGAAGAATAATTAGCCTGTTGTCCATAATTCGCTATTGCATCATTTGCATCAACATTTATAACAGCAGGAAGTATGGTAAGTTTTCCAATACCATATGAAATATCAAAATTATTCGACAGCATGGCACCCGGCACAATTGCATGCTCTCCGGCTTCTAAACCGGTTATAAGATTTATCGATTGGAAATCATCAAGCGTATCATTAGCAGGAGCATTTACATCATCTTCATCAACAATAACAACAACATCCTCATTACTGTTGCCTGATACATTGGTACTATTAACAATCGGAGATCCGTTCACCAATGCACGGGCATTCACAGTTGCCGTTCCGTTAACGAGGGCACGGGCATTTACCAGGGCACGGGCATTCACCAGTGCGCGGGCACTAACAAGTGTGGTAACAGCTGAATCAACCTGATAATTAAATATGGAACCGACAGCTACATCAACCACATTGGTGGTATCATAAGTTGTTGTGCCGTTCACCAATGCACGAGCATTTACCAATGCACGAGCACTAACCATAAAACTGAGACTCAGTACATCATTATTTACTAAAGCACGGCCATTAACAAGAGCTCTGGCATCTACTAAAGCCAATTCACCGGCGATTTTACTCTGGTGTTTATATTCCAACGAATTTAAAAAAGCAGATTGATTTACCGGATCAATTAATGTACTATCATAATTGTATTTAAAAGAAACATTTTGAATTTTATCACCATAAGTCAAGGTAATATCCTTCGGCGTAATTAACAAAGGCATTTTTTGTATATCTAACAAGCCGTCTGTAAACTGATATATATATTTTTCACTTAAGCCAATATCAAATGGGTCATTAGGATCCAACGGATCAACCTGTGGCCTGATAAAATATATTCCAACATCACTTGATTCAGTTGCAGGTGATGTAAATGTGATATTGGAGAGTCCGGTTTCGGCTAAAGTTAAACCGGAATTTGCAAATGGAACACCATCTACAGTAATAGAAGCAGTGAACAAAGGCAGATCCTGTCCGTAAATTTTACTTTTATTAGCCGCTGTTACAACAATATTTTTTTTAACCGGCGAAGAGAAATAAACGGTATCAGAATATCCTCCGTCATTGGTATTTGGAGTAATAGGTGGACTATAAACATACATTGGAGGGTTGCCGGTAAATGCGGGTACAGATGCAATAAGTTCCGTTGAGCTGATTACTGTAGTTTGTAAGGTATCAGTTCGGAAAATGAGCACAGAACTTGTTGTAAAATAATTGCCATTTACAGTAACATTAAAAGGTTGAGTTCCCGGAACAATAGTTGTGTCAGGCAATTCCAGATTAATTACCTGAGGTGTTGGCGCCGCAAAGGAAAGCATGGCTTTATCGGCTTGCAAGAAACCGGCTCCTGTTTTTTTATCAAATCCTGGTACGTCCATATCAGCTGCAGTAGTTTGCATAATCGACTTCACCTCAGCAGGAGACAAGTCAAGGCTATAGAATTTGTTTTTTGCCTGAATTAATAAAGCGGCAACTGCGGCAGCGTGTGGAGCAGCAGCAGATGTCCCGAAGAAATTAGGAAACTGATCACCATCAATATTAACACCTCCCATATTTACCGTGGTATTTACTCCATTAGGCGCGGCCAGTTCAGGCTTATTTCGAATCACTCCGTTTACCGGTGTTCCACCAACTGAGGAGAAAGAGGCAATTGTTGGAGGATTAACCCCAAATGCAGGAGTGTTGCTATATAATACAGCTCCCACCGCTATTGCCCCTGCAGCATTTGCCTGTCCAACGATTGTTGAATTGCCGGTGTTAAATTCATTGATTGTCATTTCTCCGCGGAATACAACATACTTAAAGTTGACTGCACCGGATCCGGAAGCTCTTACCACCATCAGGTTGGTTGTTGCATTACCGGTAACAGTAAATGGCATAACTTCAATAGGATCACCGCCAAGATTATTTCTGTTAAATCCAAAAAGTGTTACTCCGTTATCGTATGTCAGATAAATATCCAGATCATTATTAGTACCGGTTGCAGTTTGACCTAAAGAATAGATTGAATCCTGCCATTGTAATACGATAGTATAGTTACCTGGAGTAAGAGAAATATTCTGAAACACATCGCCGCCACCAAAATTATGCGCTGACCCAACAATATTGGCAGGTGCAGGAACTGCATTGAATATGTTCTGATAAGATTTATTCCCATAATTACCTGCTGCAGAAAAATAAGTAACACCTTGTGAAACTACTTCATCAACAGCTTTTGAAACAACACCATCCTGAAAATAAGGTTCCGTGATAAAAGTTATGTCATCAACAATGACGTCACAATTATTCTGTTTCAACTGACGTATTCCCTGTGCAAAATCTCCTGCGCTGATAAATCCGGTACGGAAGGTGAGATTGGCTCCCGGAGCTACATCATGCACAATTTGCAACATAGCACGTCCTTCATCTGTGCGCCTGCCGAAAGGATAATCAAGTAATAC
The DNA here is from genome assembly GCA_031411675.1 of Bacteroidota bacterium. GTDB lineage: Bacteria > Bacteroidota > Bacteroidia > AKYH767-A > OLB10 > JANOXC01. Next base: position 7,372 of record JANOBN010000682.1, read on the forward strand.
CTGCACAGGATTAGAATTAACCGGATTACCTGCTCCTGGAAGATCACTATTTAGCACATCTATGGCAGCATTGTTACCCAATAAAGTATTATAACTATCAGACATCACACCAATCTTTACTCCCTGACCATTTACATTGTAACCACCTCTTACAAAGTCGGCGCGCAATGCACTATCCCCTCTGCTGTAGGCAATTCCACTGTTTGATAATGCAGGGAATAATGGGCGACAATAATTAATCAATGATGGAAGGCTATCCAGCTTTAATAAATTAGCAATCGGATATTTACCTGTAATAATACGGCTACCCGGACCATTATCAATTAATTCGGAAATTCCATATGGAGGCGTTTGCAATAAAGTTAATAAAGCATTATATGCTCCATCTATTGCAATTACTTCTATATATACACTATCCTCTGTTGCCAGAAAAATATTATTCAGACTGTCAACATAGTTTCCCTGATTATTATATAAAGAATTCAGCTCCGAACCTATTACATCATTAACCTTTCCATTTGCGGGAGGTGGATAGTATGGAAGGATGCAGGGTATTTGTGTTACTATAGCATCATCATATGCCTGACAACCATTTACCGGATTTGTTACTGTTAAACGATAGATATCAGGAGATGAAATATCCAGATTTGCTGTATTTGTTGATGATAATAACGGAGAATTATTTAATGCTGTCCATTGGAATTGCACACCCGGAGTTAAAGAAGATCCAAGAAGTGTTTTATTAGTTATTAAACAGGTAAGTTGCTGATCGGCACCTGCATTTACATCAGGAATAATTTTATTTTCAGTCACAACAGCCTCGTCACTTGCTATACATCCATTGGTGCCGGTTACAGTTAAAATATAATGTCCGGGTGCGTTAATTGTAGGGGTTAATGTAGTACCATCTAACAAAATACTACCATCATTGGTGGTCCATAAATAAGCAGCACCAGAAGTAAAGGAAACACCGCCAAGCACAGCATTTGTTACTGAACAGTTAAGAACTAAATCATTTCCTGCATTAACATCAGGAGTAATAAAATCGGATGTTACCAAACTAATATCGCTTGATGAACAACCATTCAATGGATTAGTTACGGTTAACGTGTAAGTACCTGCTGCATTTATTACAGGATTGCTGGTTAAGGAACCGCTTACAATGTTTCCACCACCGGATGCCTGCCAACTAAACTGCGCACCGGAAACAGATGAAGTACCGTTAAGTGAAATTACCGGATTGTTGCAATTAAGAAGTCCGTCAGTTCCTGCATCAACATCCGGTGCAGAATTATTTAAACTAACTATTGCTATATCAGTATTGGTACAACCATTCGGTGCTGTTACTTTTAATGTATATGTACCTGCAACATTAACCGTTGGAGTTAGCGAAGTGCCTCCGGAAACAATGTTGCCATTAAGTGTGCTCCATAAATAAGTAACACCTGATGTGGATGAAATACCATTTAAAATAATGCTATTATTCAAACAGTTTAATTCCATATCGGCACCTGCATTAACATCAGGAATATTGAAATCAGCAGTAACAATTGCTACATCATTTGTGGTACATCCATTTGATGTATTTGTTACAGTTAATGTAAATGTTCCGGCAGCATTTACAACCGGCGTGGCTGTGTTTGCACCGGTAACAATATTACCTCCGCCGGACGCCAGCCAGCTGTATTGTACTCCTGAAGTTGTAGAACTACCGTTAAGGTTGACACTGGTATTTTGGCAATTTATAATAGCATCATTCCCTGCATTTGCATTTGGTAAACTATTATTCAAAGTAACAATTGCCTGATCGCTGGCAGTACATCCGTTGGTATTTGTAACTGTTAAAGTGTAAGTTCCTGCGGCGTTAATTGTAGGTGTAAGTGTATTAGCATTTGCTGAAATATTTCCACCTGCACTTGCCACCCAGTTGTATGTTGCACCAATCGTTGATGATGATCCATTAAGGACCAGACTATTTACGATGCAGGTTAGTTGTCCGTCAGCACCTGCATTTACATTGGGAGTGGCAAAGTTTGAAGTAACCAAAGCCACATCTGTTGCACTACAGCCATTGGCATTGGTTACGGTTAGTGTGTAGGTGCCTCCAGCATTTACAACCGGTGTAGTAGTGTTTGCTCCGCTTACAATATTACCTCCGTTAGTAGCCACCCAATTATACGTACCGGTACTTGAAAGCGTGCCATTTAATTGTGTTGTTGGTGTAGAACAATTGATTATTTTATCAGAGCCGGCATTAGCTACCGGACCGCTTATACATGGATTCAATGGAACGTAATTAATGGTTACATTGCTTGAAATATTAACTTTTGTTCCACTCCATAATGCACCTGTAACTTTAGCGGAACTGGAACCGGAACCCACACTGATTCCTGCATATGGTGCATACACTGTTCCAAACCATTCGGAATATTTACCTCCTGAAGCGCCCGAAATTAATGTCCAGGCAAATGTTGGATTTGCAGTTGATGTACCAGTACCATGCGTTTCAGCAAATACACGATCAGCACCGCCGCCATTTTGAAACACCACACTAAGCTTCGACATATTTACATCTCCATGAATATATATATTCATGATGCCAGAAGGGTTATTCTGAAAATTAAAAACAAAATTGTTAAATGAACCTGAATTGTTGATGGAACTAAAAACGTATGTCCCGGTTCCATTAAAGGTCAATGTTTTGTTACCTCCCAATGTTACTGCACCATAAGAACCCGGAGTAATTGTTGAAGTGCCGGTAATATTGGTTGTACCTGCAGCAGGAAAAGAAATTACGGCTGGCAAGGCAGGCAATGCAGGATTACTTGGGGTGCCGATTATATTGCCAAGCCCGGGTACAGGTCCTGTATATGTGGTGCCGGCAGGGTGTGTAACTTTACCATTTACAATGCCGCCACCCACAGTTGAATTACCCTTCACATCGATATTACCTGCAAGAACTAAGCTTCCGCCTGTTAAAACAATATTACCGGTAGCGGAAGTAGTATTTGCTGCCGAGATGGAACCATTAATAGTTGAAGTATTTCCAATATCAACCTTTCCCCCGCTATAGATACTACCGCCAATAGTTGCATTGCCATCCAGTTTAACAAGAGAGTAGCTACCAATGGCACCGGTGTTAAAAGATGAGCCGGTTCCAACATAAACACCAAATCCGGTACCACCTGCAGAGTTAAATCCGCCAAAGGCAACATAGTCTCTTATGTTAGATTGTGCACTTGCCGTAAACATACCCGACAAAAGCAAAACAAAAGTTAACAAAAAATATTTGTTCCCACATAAAGCACAATTAGAATATTGAACAATTGCAATTTCTATTGAATTGCTTTTAAAATATTTATTCATTTTTAGGATGTTTTTAATATTTTGAAAATTGGTAGTAATTATAAGCACTAATTTCAAATCTACCAACAAAATAACGCTAAAAACGAGCTCCGATAAGCAAACTTTTGTTATATCTGGGTGAAAAAAAATATAATTAAAAATCTGAAGCTATAATATGGGAAGTTTTATTTTGAATTCTGTACCGATATCAGGGTTACTTGTAAAAGAAATCTCCCCGCCATGCGAATTAATTATATCAAAACTCAGACTTAACCCCAGCCCTGTTCCCTGACCGGTAGGCTTGGTAGTATAAAAAGGCTCAAAAACTTTTTCCTTAATTGCATCAGGAATACCGGTGCCATTATCCTTAACAGTAATAAGGACATTCGTTCCGGTGGTCTCCGTTTTTAAACCAAATGAAGGCTTATAGCCAGGTTCCCCCTTTTTAATCCTTTCATTAATAGCATAAAGGGCATTGTTAATGATGTTCAAAAGCACCCTTGAAATATCCTGGGTTACGGCATTTATCACCGGCAAACCTTCCTCCGGTTCCAGAATCAGCTCGCAGTTAAAATCCGGAAAATTAGCACGGGTACCCTGGTAGGAAAGATTCACATATTCGCGGCATAACTGATTAATATCTGTTGGCTGCTTCTCCCCTGCCCCGGCGCGACTATGCTCCAGCATATTTTTAACAATGGAGTCAGCACGCTTTCCGTGATGATTTATTTTTTCCATGTTCTTCTTCAAATCTTCCAGAATTTCATTCCTTTCTTCTTCTGAAGAGGATTCCTTCGTTTCCTTTATTAACTCTATTGACAATTGCGAGAAATTATTGACAAAATTGAGTGGGTTCTGAATTTCATGGGCGATTCCTGCAATCAATTGACCAAGAGAAGCCAGCTTTTCCACCTGAACAAGTTGTTGTTGAGACTTTTTAAGATTCACCATTGCCTCTTCGAGCAGATTATTCTTTTGCTCCAGCTCCAGTGTACGCTGGCGAACCTGTTCTTTTAACTGCTCTTCCCGTCCGCTGAATTCCTTTACCAATACCTCATTCTGGTTTCGAATCCGCTTATTTATTACTGCAATAATATCCCGGGTCATCTCCGGAAATTGCTTCAACACCTCATAAAAATCGACTCTTTTAATACTTCCCAGAACTGCCTCTTCTAATGTAGAAACAGACATTGATCGGGGTTCACTATCAAGCAAAGAGAGTTCTCCGAATACCTCGCCTTTTTTCAATTCCGCTACCTGGTGTGCCCCGTCATGCACTTTGCAGGTGCCCGAAAGTATCAGATACATAGCATTTCCTTCCTCCCCCTTAGTTATAATCCTTTCATCAGGCTTATAGTTGGTAATGGAGGTGATATCAGCCAGAAGCTGTAAAACAGAAGCTTCGGCCTTGTTAAACAATGCAACGTTAGAAAGGTAGGCAACAAGGTCTTCCTTGCGAATAGGTTCGCTCATATTCAAATTGAAGGAGGTAAATATATTTATTTTCTGATTGCGAAGAGCGATAAATCATCTGCGACTTCAAAAGGTATAATTGCTGCCTCTCCGCCATTTGATATTGAGTATTTAAATGGTATTATCGTTAAATACTTTGAAAAACAGTTGGTATCAGCTATTATTAATTTATCTTTATTGACTGAATAAATTTTTACAAAACATGAAAATATTTTCTTTGCTGCACTCCATTGGTCTTTTCATAAGTATTTCTTCCTACGGACAAACCACCATTCAGGATGTTCATTTTGATAATTATGTGAATGCTTCCAGTAATGACTTTACGAATTTCTTTACCGGTTCATCAGGCTTGTACCAGATTCCTACCAATGGTATTACCGGCGGTTGTTTAGCAGCACCTGACTCCAATAACTGGGGAAATGATAATGCACAATACTGCTCAAGTTACAGCGGACAAACAAATAGTGTTTACCGAACCACCATCAGTTTTAAATATGATTCTACACTGGTGAACGCTAACAGTTACGACAGAGTTGCATCAATATGGATGGTTCCATTTACTGATTTTAATCATTATTTAATCACCAGCATTACTCATGATAAAAGAATACAGGTGATCAGCTATTCTTATGTGAACCCCTTGGCGCCCGTTTTAAATCTTCAGCATAACAACTGGTACCGATTAACTGCAGATGTTACCTTTCTGGGTGGCAGCACCAATACTATTGATGTTTCACCAAAAGTATATTCACTGGGACCGAATGGAACAAGCGGCCCAACATTAATCAGCAGTGTAATTCTGGGTTCTTTTAATGACAGTACTTTATTAAAAGATACCAATATAACGATTGGAATTACCGGTGCAAGATATGCCGGAACACTTTATTTGGATGATTTTCACTTTGAAGGTAAAAAAGGGATAGATAACTGCCCGTTGACAGGTATTGACGTTGCAGATCTTCAACAACAAATTATTTTTAATCAGATAATGAACAAAATCAATATCAGTAATACCACCATTCAGGCTTTTGAGGTCTCATTATGCGATCTGAACGGTAGAAAACTATATCAGTTTCAATTAGATCCCGGAACTTTTGATATTGATATGGAAAAATACCCTGACGGAATATATATATTATCCTGCAGTAGCAAAATTGGACTTTTAACAAAGAAAGTACTGGTTTTGCATTAACTGATGACAAGTGTCATTCCTTTATTCTTTGAATTCTAAATAGAAATTTCTAAATTTGTATAACTTATTAAACTGATAAAATGAAAAAAGCCATCTCCATAGTCGTTGTAGTTGCTGCAACCTTCCTCTTTAACTCTTGCGATAAAGCTAAAGTTGAGGTTGATTTTAATCTTGATATCGCCAACATCTATTTTACAATTGACACTACTTCGGTAACTGGCAGCGTATTGTTGGGGGCCACAACATTTAATTCCACGCTTCAACAGGAGCTGGATAGTCATGACGCAAGTCTGGATGATGTAAAGTCGATCGCAATAACCGGTGTGGAATTCATTCATCTGAATCCGCAGAATTTTGACATAGTGGAGAAAGCTTATGCTTATCTTGCTGCTTCAGGTTTACCGGAACAACGCATTGCGTACAAAGATCCTGTTACAAATGGACTTACATTATTGCCTATGGATGTGGATGCCGTTGATCTTAAGAGTTATCTTTCTCAAAATGTGGTGACCTTCCGTGCAACAGGATTTTTAAGTGCCCCGAACGTGCAGGCAGACAGCCTTCAGGCTAAACTTTCTTTCAAAGTTCATGCAGAAGTAAAACCGTAATTATACAACACGAGGTATTGTTGTAAATATTAAATAGGTGATGTTGAGTGTACTTTGAATACGACTACTTTTCAATATGGTTTTATTACCGATAGTACTATTTTAATTTTCTGTATTAGTACATTTTCCTAACTTGATATCTAAAGCAATTAGATGAGAATACGAACACTGATTTTACTATTCGTTTTATGCAGCTTTAGTGCTTTTACTTTTTATTATTCCGATGTTAATTATAGAAAAGAAACGGAATCCATTCAAAAACCACTTCCTCAGGGAAGCATTAAAAAAGTTAAAAAATACACCGTTACAGGCAGGGTCCTTCAAACAGAACAATATTGTGGTGGTGCCAGACCATCAGATGAATATCTGCAGGATTTGGCCGTACCAAAAGCATACCCGGGGAAGAAATTTTATATTCGTTATGGCAAAACCAACAATATAAAAACTAAAATTATCAAGTCCTTTACCTCCGATTCATCAGGAAACTTCTCTTTTAGTATTGCACCGGGAACCTATTCCATTATTGTGGAGGAACAGGTAAAGAGAATCAGTGCATTAAATTACCGGAACCCAAATCAA
>JANOBN010000683.1:0-1844 GCA_031411675.1 Bacteroidota bacterium
ATTTGATTTTTGAATTAACTCTGCCAACTCTACAGACAATTGTAATTGGTTGCGCGTATCAGGTGTCATTGCATCATGTACGTCTTTTCGACCAACATACGTCGTTAAATCTTGGCCTGCAAGTAGAACAACTGCGAAATCTGCATGTGATCTGACTGGCCTACCCATACCTTGTTCAATACGAAAAATTGTTTTATTACGAACCCCACCGGGCATCAAAGATAGTTGCTGGTCCTGCGTATCAATTAAACCGGCGCCATATGGAATGCCATCGATAACAAGTACTCTACAAGCATCGTCTGGCAAATCGACCCCGTCATAACGCTGGGAAAAAACAGCAAATCGAAGTCCTGACTCAGCGTTACGAAGCATTCTAACTCCCTCTGAGAAATCTTCATTAACAAAATATTTTGCACCAGCAGCCTTCCAATCTTCTGCAAGACCACCACTCGATGTCAATACAACCACATTCTGAAGTTTTGATAAATCAGCACACAGCCCAATGATATAACTACGATCTAAACTTGGATCAACCAAGGAAGGAGCAAGAATCATTCTTTCACCGAGGCCTCTGTCTGAGGGTGGCAAAATTGGCTTAGCGGCTGAATCAGGCGATGCTCCAAACTCTCGAGTCAACAACGAATCATCTGCAAGTGTTGCGGACATAAAAAGCCTATGAGCTGATTGAGAAAAAGGTCGAACGAAATTTGTAGGTAAAACTTCTGGGGCTATTTCTGCTCCCGCACCACTTACAACACATCTGCACAGTGTGAGAATATCTTTTAAATATGGCCAAACAAATACAAAATTTGTATCATCCTTATGCTTATGTAATGCGGACTCTATCTGACTTAAATTATCAGCCCAAATCCAATGTGGAATTTCCAATAGTCTCGTTGGATCTCCACTCTGAATATCTTTCCAGCTAGTTTTTCCATAAGCTCGGCAACTAGAATCCAAAATTTCTAATAGTTCTAAGTAAGCATCACCTTGAAGGCTCAATGTGTATTGTTTTCTAACAATTTCTACACCTGCATGTGCGTCATCAAGCACAATAGCGCTTGGAATTATATTTACATCACTTCTATTGAACGTAGTTTTTGCATTAAATAATTTTTCATACGTACAAATGATAATTGAATCACCTCTCATACATGCAGGGTCTGGATACTTTTCGCCGCTTGGATACTCATGTGCTGATATCCCAAGTTTTTTAGCTTCTTCAAGAACTTGTTCTATTAACTGGACTGTTGGGCACAAATAGACCGAAGGGGATTTGGTCAATTTCATATGACCGAGTAAATAAAGCAGTCCAACGGTAGTTTTACCAGCACCTGTACTAATTTTAAGTATTAAATCCTTTTCTTGATACCTGCTAGTTAATTCCAGCATAGCTTCTCGCTGTGCTGGGCGGGGTTCAGTATGTGTACCCTTAACATCTAATGAAGAAAATAAAGCATCTAGTTCATATGTGGCAATTTCTTTTTTTGTCCCAACTAGGCTACCAAAATCAATCATTCAAATTCCTTTTTATTTATGCTTTTGCTTTTTAAACCCAATGAGTAATAACTTCTGCATATGAATCAATTCTAAACTTAACTTGTTGTATGTTTTTGTTTAATTTTTAAAAAAATTTAAGAACTTTCAGTTACTACAAACCTTCCAGTCTCTCATAAAAAATTATTTTGTCAAATCTAGCAATCAAATAAGCCTAGTTAAGCCAGATAACGTCTCCAAAGCAACTCCAAAAACTACGTTTGTAACCTACAGTTATTTAAATAACTTCAAGTTAATCAATAAGTTAAGTCTCTTTTTTGGGCTTGCAAAACCTCTAAAAATAGCTG
>JANOBN010000684.1:0-5772 GCA_031411675.1 Bacteroidota bacterium
AAAAATAAAGATGGTTCTTTTAGTGAAGGGAAGGATGTATATGCATTGAATGTGGATGCGAAAGACTTTACGTTGATAATGACAGATGCATTGACTGACAAAACAGAACTTAGATTAAGAGAATTGCTTGTCAGTTAAAAATAATTTTATCGCGATATGTATTACCTCCTGACACCACCTCAATAAAATAAAGGCCGGGTTTAAATTCATTTTGCCCCACCCTAATAATTGTTTTTCCTTCTGATGTTAATCCTGTTGTTGTATAGCAATTTACTCTTTTGCCATCCACACTAAATACTTGTATTGAAATATTATGATTTGAAGAAGCGATGCTGATCTGACAGTTGCCGTTACAAGGATTGGGGTAAATGTTAAGCTGATCTGTCTCTTTAATTTCCTGTGTAACACCGGTTGCCGTAAATCCAACAAACGTTACCGTGTTATTACCTGAATTTGGAATAGCCAGTGTATCACCCACAACATTATAAAAAATATCAGCGGGGCTGCTTAAAGAGGATACAACAGGAATGGCCGCCGATGAAAAGGCAGAATCATATTTATAAACTTTTTGTGTTCCCCAAACGGATATAAAATAATTGCCGGCACCATCTCTTGCAATGCCATCTATATTTGAAAATGTTGTCGGTAAAATGGTAGTTACTACATTCGTGTTTACATCAATGGCTTTGATTGGAGCATTGGAACCCCAATTAACAAATACACATCTACTATTTACATCATCATAAATAATTCCGTTCGGACTTTGTACCAATGAACCGGCAACTTGCGTAAAAGTTTGTGCTGCAATATTGACTTTATATATTGTCTTTGCCGAAAAATCGGTTACCCATAAATATCCATTATTGTCATGGGTTAAACCATTAAGAAAGGAAGCACCAAGATTAACATTAAAGACAAGTGTTCCTCCTGATAATGTATAGCCTTTGATACTGCCACCACTACAACAGAATAAGGTATCTCCGGCAATTTCAATACCGTATGGCCCGTTTACCAGGTTGGACGCAAACACTGTTAAAACACCGGATGCGCTTCTTGCCAATATCTGATGACTTGTAGTGTTCGCAATCAACCATCTGTTATTGGCATAATCATATTCAACACTTTCAGGTCCACTGTAAGTTTGAGCAGTTGCTGTTTTTAAAATTATCAGAATTAACAACAGGGTTAATGATATTATTTTTTTCATACTATTTATGTACTTGTTAAATATTAATTTCTAAACCAACCGGACAATGATCACTGCCCATAATATCCATATGAATAGTGGCATCCTTAATAATTGGTTGCATTTCTTTGCTTATCATATAATAATCTATTCTCCAACCCACATTGCGATCTCTTGCTCTGGTAATTTGATCCCAGTAACTGTATTGCTGTGGTTGCTGATTAAATTCCCGGAATATGTCAACATAATCCATCGCAATGATTTTATCAATCCATGAACGTTCTTCCGGTAAAAATCCGGAGGTCTTGGCATTTTCTTTAGGCCGTGCAAGATCAATTTCTTTATGAGCGGTATTATAATCACCACAAACAATTACATTTTTATTTCTTTTCCTTGCTTCCTGTGCCCGGTTAAATAAAACACTATAAAATTCAAGTTTATACTTTACACGCTCAGGTCCGCGTCCGCCATTCGGAAAATAAACATTGAATAAAATAAAATCTTTATAATCCAGTTCAATCACTCTTCCTTCGCCATCAAAAGTGGTGTCATTACAACCCAGAGTAACTTTAAGAGGCTCTTGCTTACTGTAAACTGCCACTCCGGAATAACCCTTTTTTTCTGCAGAAAAGAAGTAACTCTTGTAATCTTTAAAATTCTTAATTTCATCATCGAGTTGATCAGGCTGGGCTTTTGTCTCCTGAAGACATAATATATCGGGATTTTCTTTGGCTATCCATTCAGGCAATCCTTTTTTCCAGGCAGCCCTTATTCCATTTATATTCCAACAACGTATTTTTAATGTAGAAGACATTGGTTTAAATTTTTGGTTAAATTAATTAATTGTTATTTCAAAAAATCAGGCAGATTCAAGAGGAAATGTTAGTTCGAAAATAGTACCGACAGGATTATTATTTGTAACCTTAATTGTTCCCTTCAGCAGGCTGACAACATGGCCTACAATATACAAGCCCAGCCCGGTTCCTTTTGTACGTCGGGTATCTTCATTACCTATGCGATAAAACTTTTGGAAAACACGTGCTCTTTCATTGCCGGGTATACCAATTCCCTGATCGGAAACAGAAAGTAATGCATTTTTTTCATTCCGGGTTAATCGTACTTCGATAGTGGTATCGGAGGGCGCATATTTTTCAGCATTTTCAATCAGGTTAACCAGTAAAGAAGAAAATGCAACCGGATCTCCCTGAATGTAAATAGAAGGCTCAATATGATGTACAATATTATGCAAAGGGGCTCTTCTATCAATATGGTCACTAATAATCCGGTGTACTAAATCAGAAAGATTGATTTGTTCAGGTTGCATAAAATAACTTTTATCCTCCAGACGGGCAGCCATCAAAGTCTTTTCAACCAGAGTGTCAATTCTTTCTGTTTCCAGAATTGCTTTACGTAACACTTCTTGTTGCTGAGGTTCTTCCAGTTTTCGTTTCTGCATTGTTTGCAGGTTTAACTTCACTGCAGCCAGTGGCGATTTGAATTCATGAGTAACAGATAATAAAAAATTTCGCTGTTGCCTGCTTAATTCTGCTTCTCTTTTAAATGCATGATTGGTAATATATAATCCTACTAATAATAATGCAAGGAATACAGATCCTTCACCCAGCACCATGCCCCATCTTTTATGAAGCTCTTTAACATGATGTGCTTTTTCAGTGAGTAATTCTGTTTGATTTTTATGCTGCAATTCAATAAGCTCAATTTTTTGTTTAAATATTTCTTCATTTAAATTAATTAAAAGGTATGCCCACCACGAAAATTGTAGCAAAACGTAAAATACGAGTATGTAAAATAAAATTAATGGACGGGACATAGCGTTTAGTCTAATTGATAATTGCCTGAATTAATATCAATAATCATTAACGGATTGAAAGACAGCTGATGAATAAGAAGAAGCAACAAGAATTTAGTCAGCCAAAACCGCCTTAAACGGTGTTGGAAGAGCCTGCTTCAAAAGTAGTATAATAAAATTAAATCCTGTCAGGTATCAGGGAAAAACAAGACAATATTTATTCATTAATTTCGATGATTGTGGTATTGCCATCTACCTGAATATAATCTTCAAAAACACCAAAGGAATTCTGTTTTTGAAGCATATAATGGTCCACACCCTGATCCCATTTCACATATGGAGACCAATTTAATTTAGTATTGTAATTGCGCCAGTCGCCCTGCAAACGAATGGAAGTGCCTTCATAACCTACCGGTCCGGCCAGATTGCAATCATTAATTACTATAATCTTATAAAAGAAGAATTGCTCTTCAACATCAACCTGATAATCAACGTAACTGGTAACCTGTGCCGGAACAATAGCAAGTGGAGTATAGTTTATTCCGTCTATTGATCGTAGTATCTGATAGCTACTAACCCTGTTTGGAAAAAGTGTGGGGGGTGCCCATTCAGTAAGTACATGCTTATTATCAACTACCGTACTTCTCAGAACATCAACAAACTGATTGTTTAACAAGTTTGCAGGCTTTGCTACTGATGTATCGCTGAAAGATGTATACGTGTTGCCGCACAGATCAAGCGCCTTTATCCGGTAGCTGTAATCATATGGACAATATAATGTTGAGTCGGTAAAATTTAATATTCCGGGAGGAACGATGGCAACAACTTGAGTGATATTAGAGAAAACTTCAGTTCTGTTTACTTCATATCCGCTTACAGCACATCCCCCATAAGCGCTCCAGCTTACATCGATATTGGTTCCTGCCTGTACCGCTGCAACATTCATTGTTGTATGTGGAATAAGTGTCGGGAATGGTGTTCTGTAATTGCAACGGTCAGCTGCCTGAACAATATAAGTATAAGTATTATTTTTTGTATCAGCAACACTATCCTGATAAACAGTAACAGCAGCAGTTGATATGGATATTGGATTATTGTCTGTATAAACAATCTGGTAAGCGGTGGTTGCCGGATCAAAACGATAAAGGTAGTATGCACCAAGATCATTTGCTGAGTTGTTCTCCCATGTTATTTCTACTTTGTTATCGTTTATAACACTTGCAGAAAAAATATTATTTAAAGGTGGAGGTATGGTGTCGTAAACAGTTATATAGGCTGTTGACAGAATGCTGTCCGAACAACCATTACTATTAGTAAGAGTAAGGGATACATCATAAGATCCAGGATCAATGTAAGTTGCCGATGCGTTACCTGATGTTGCGGTGCTTATGCCAAAATTCCAGAAATAAGATGCATTGATTGTATCAGTACTGGTGCTGGTATAATTAATGCTGGATCCTGAGCAGGCAGCCTGATTGTCGGAAGTAAATTGTGCAGTTGGTGTTTGCAAAACATTTACCGTATCGAGCTGCAATATGGAATTACATCCATGATGATTTGCGGCAATAAGAACAGGGACATATAAACCGCCTGTGGTATATATATATGATGGCGCAGCTAATGTGCTGGTGTTTCCATCTCCGAAAAACCATGAATAGTTTTCTGCAAATAAGGAATTATTAATAAAGGAACTATTAAGTGGCGAGCATCCCGATGTGTCTCCTGTTGATGCAATTACAACTGGGCTTGGATTAACAGTAATTGAAGTACTCAAAGAATCGTTACAACCAAATGAGTTTACAATGTATAATGTCACATTAAAACTACCGGAGTCAGAATAGAATACTCCGCCATTTTCATTATTCGTTGATATTCCATTACCATAATCCCATGTATATTGAGGGTTGGAAAGGCTGGTAGAGGTATTAATGAAAGTAACGGAATCAGGATCACATATGGTAGAAGAACTTGATGTGAAGTTTATGACAGGAACCGGATAAACGGTTATTGGATTGATTTGAAATGTGTCCTTGCAACCGTTTTGTGTGATTGCAACTATGTAAGGATTGTAGATACCCGCAACTGAATAAGTATAAGTGGGATTGGATTGAGTGGAAGTATCACCATTACCAAAGTACCAGGTGGCACCGGTAGAATTAGTGGAAAGATTGGTAAAATTGGAAGTATAGGACTGGCATCCTGCAGTGTCAGTTGTTGTTCCCTGTGCATTAGCAATCGAGAAAATCTGCACTGGTACAGGATAAGTAAAGATCGAAGTACAACCGAGTGTATCCTGAGTTATTAAGGTAACAGTATAGCTTCCTGTATCGGCATATAGATGTAGAGGGTTTGGCAGATTAGATGTTACGCCATCACCGAAATTCCAGTTCCATATACTCGGATTGATGGAAGAATCTGTAAATTGTACATTTAATGTTCCACATCCTGTTGTAGAAGAAATAGCAAAGTTGGAGAAGGCACCCGGAATGGCAATGTATGATGGCTTTATCATAGTATCTGCACATCCTGAAGAGCTCGTAGCGATTAATGTGATATCATAAAACCCGGGAATATTGTATATATGGGCCGGATTTACTGTTGTGGAAGTACTGCCGTCACCGAAATTCCATAAAAATGTCGCAGCATCTGTAGTCTGATTTGTAAAGCTTATTGTTATCGGAGAACAACCTGTTGCAGTTGATGAGATGAAATCTGCAATTGGTGTGCTTACAGTAATCATTGCTGTATATATAACAGTATCAATACAACCACCCGG
>JANOBN010000685.1:0-11088 GCA_031411675.1 Bacteroidota bacterium
CTCCTGCATTTTCTGCCGTTGTAATGTTGTTACACCATAAATAATTATAAGGTGAAATACCATTAACTGTTTCTGCTTTAATAATTGCATCTGACTGATTACAGATTGCCGGCTGAAGCAGATTAATTGTAGTAGTGAGTAGAAATGCAGGCTCCGTGATTGAAAAATAATTTTTCTTGCTGCATCCATTGGCATCGGTTACTGTAACGGAATAATTCCCTGATGCTAACCCTGAATCGGATGTTTGCGTATTTCCATTACTCCATAGGAAATTCAATATGCCTGTGCCGCCTGAAGCTGATATAACTGCAGTGCCATCATTACTTCCATTGCATTTCACATTCGTAACAGCAGCCTTCAGGGCGATTAATTCAGGTTCTGAGATTTTTACGATAGCTTTAGAAGAACACAGTGCACCTGATGTTTGTGTTACTGTAACCTGATAAGTTCCTCCTGAAAGATTGCTGATTGTTGATGTGGTCTTACCGGTACTCCATAAGTATTTTCCCGAAGGAGAAGCAGTGAGATTTGTTTTGTTGCCATTGCAGCTCAGGATAAATGATGGTGTCAGGGAGGAGGTAATTCCTGCAGTGATTGTTCCGGGAATTATTAAAGGATTGCCGGTTATTGTTGCTGTACATCCATCGTAATCCCTGACCTGAGCTATATATTTTCCTGCTGTTTGACTGGTATATGTTTTTGCCTGCTGCGGAGATGGATCACTGAAATCAATTCCATCATTCAGCGAATATATATAAGGAGGTTTGCCTTTATTTACGCTATCGATACTTATCAATAAAGAACCGGTTCCGCAGCCGGCTGATGATGTTGATGCTACTGATGCCATTGCATTAAAAGTCTTTATGCCTACAGTTGCAGTTGAAGTAATGCTGCATCCCATTGCATCCGTAACAGTAACTGTATAAAGCCCACTATCCAGATTTTCTATAGTGCCATATATAGAACCATTACTCCATAAAAAATCGTATTTATTCAAGTTGCCGCCTGTAGCCACTGCTGTAATTTTTCCTGAATGCGGATTATTGCATCCATCGGTTACCTGGAGATCCACGTTAAAGGGAACCGGTGGCCCGGTGATATTAATTTTATAAAGATTAGAAATTAAAGTAGTGTCTGCTGAATTTCTTGCCTGCACAAAATATGCGCCTGCTGAAAGACTGCCATACAGCATACTATCACTCCCACTTATCCATGGTGCCCGGTTAAAAGAATAATCATAGTTTAATCCCATACCGGAAGCAATTACTTTAATACTTCCTGTATTGGCACCTGAACAAGTTACTGGATTAATTTCTGTACATAGGTTAATTGCTCCTGAACAATTTGCAACAGCTACTGCAGCTTCATTTCCGGGTGGTAAAGAATCCCTGCTGAGATATATTCTATCAATATATATACTGTCAGAGCCACATGCAATACTCAGCTTAAAAGGAGACTCATTTAAGTTATAAAAAACAGCTGCTCCGGAAGAGTCCATCATATACCATTTCCATTCCTCTCCTGAAATACAGCCGAATTTATTTAATTGTATTGCCTGCACTGAATCGCCGGTGACAGATGCTGTAAGGTTATTACCCGACAGAGAAGCATTTTTCATTCTTGCCTTTATATATAAATAATAAATTCCCTGCTGCCCGGGTTCAAAATTATATTCATATCTATTTCCTGCGGCTGATATATAACTGGTAAAATTTCTATAATCGCCGTTATTTATTATCTGATGAAGCGAATCTTCCGTATGAATAGTTACTGTGAGTGAATCATCGTTATCAAATACTTCAGCCTCCAGGTCAATTGATTTACTCCATCTTTCAGGATGCTCCCACTGATGCCATTTATCGATCTGATAAAATGCAATGTCGTTTGAAGCTCTTGTCCTGTCAAGAATATACGTACTTCCCTGTCTTCTGACTTTAAATTTCAAAATATCAGGTGCTGAATTTCCGGCGCTTAAATCAATAGATACATTTTCCTCAACAGGCTCATCACCTGTCATATTGATAATTTTTTGAATCGTTCCTGTAATAGCAAATCGGTTAACATCATTTCCGTTGGTATCGCCATCCTGTCGTATGGTTACAAGCTGTAATGGATTTCCTGTATTAAATGCATAAGCAAAACCCTGTGAAGCCACTGCCGGACTGGAATATATATTCCCTTCCAGCACCTTACCAAACATCATCATATGATCAATCCTGCTTAATACAGCCTGAGCATACGATGGTATTGCAACCTGCCAGATAAATCCTTTAGGGTTTCCGTTTATTTCATCGTAGTAGGAATGATAAAAATCAACTCCTGTCAATCCTACACATTTCATCAGCCCCAACCACTGTCCCGGTCTGAAGTTTCTCTCCTCATCTTTATACCATCCTGCTCCAACATAAGGGGCAAAAAGTTTATCGCCGGCTGCAAGTTCTGTTTTTCTGGACCTTGCCAGCCATCTCCATCCACGAGGTATATGTGTGCGGTCATCTATTGTTAAATTACTGTCCTGAATTCTCCATCGTGAAGGTGTGATAGGATAGAAATCCATTGTTGAATACGCATTCTTAAAAATAGTTCCTGAAATGGAATTGGTATACAATTGTGTTTCTCTCAGCCTGGGCCAGTAATAGCGGTCATCAGGACCACCATCAGCTCCGTAATTCAAAAAATTTGTTTGGGAAAGCCTTGCATCATTTAAGAGGATGTTCCGGTAAGCAGTATTATCAATTGCAATTTTTTTATCTCCCAGAAATTCGAGCCATTGCTGCTGATTGCAACCTGTGCAGGCATTTCTCATTTCATAATTATCTTTAAAAGCATTGGGAGCCTGCGTTGTCTGATCGTAAGAATTTGCATCATACACAGGAGCGACTTCATTGTTTTCAGCAATGAAATTCAGTTTAAATGGTGTAGTCTGCAATCTGTCCAGTATATGATTCAGCAAATTTTTGCATTGATCGCCATCACCTGTATAATTGTTGATATTGGATACCGGCAGCCAGTATTTTGTTGTTGTAACGGCACCACTACGGCTCAGGTATTTATAGGGTATTATATATTGACCGGTTGTGAAATCATATTTCACCGGATAATAGATTTGCTGATTTGTGGAATTTCCGAAACCCTGATACCTGACTAATGTACCGGCAGGCAATTGTGCTCTATTGGTAAAAACTGCATATTCAAATGTAGCAGCAATTGCATGGGTCGGGTCGGTAACCCATTGCATCCAGTTATATCCATGTGTGCCCGGCGTATTTACATCATTTGATTCAACAGAAAGGTTTTCACTTAAATTGAAATAATAATTCCATTTTGAGGCGAGTTCTATCTGTACATCAAGGCTGGTCTGATGCTGCACATTCACATCCGACGAACTGTTATTACCAATCCATTTCGAACGGATAAGGTTCATGTTCTTATGCAGATGATGGTTTGGTTTATACCTGGGAAGACTGAATGTATATAATTGCTCCAGTGCATTATGCTGCACATACCATGAACTGTTTTCTCCTCCGTTTACAGTATGACCAAAAGGAAATTCGTTGGCATCCACATCACTGGTGAGTGCAATACTATTATTCTGCGGCTGTGTTAACTGCAAGGTATAATGATGATGCAAAAGAAAATCATTATAATGCTGTGCAATTTCTTCAGGGGATAACTCTGCATCATAATAGGCAATTTCATCCAGCCCTCCTACCATCTTATCATAACTTGTAGTGGAGTTAACATAAAGGCTGCAGGCCGGTGCAGAAAAAACTCCCGGTGGAGCTACGGTAGAAAATTCCGCCGGACATATTCCATCTATATATATTCTTTTTAGTCCGGTTACCGCATTATATGTTATTGCAATATGATGCCATTGATCATCAAGATAATATTGAATCGATTTTCTGTTTAGTCCGTTTAAATCAATACTGAATGTATTGGCATCTGTTGCAGGGCTGCCATTAGGGTCAGTATAAAATACCAGTTCTGCGCCTCCATCAGTCGCAGTAAGATCAAAGTTCATATAAAAGTTAAGATACGTGCCGGGATTTGTTTGTCCTGATGCCCGTGATAAGGTAAACAGGTTAGCCCTTCTCTGGATGCCAAATGCATCATCAAACCGGACAAGAATTTCAAGGCTTACATTATTACTGATTGTAGCTACAGCATTATTCCTTAGCTGGGCATTCGTCGTATTAAATAATGCATAATTGCCTGTTGCCGGAAGTGTATTGGTAATTACAGGTGGAATTGCAGGAAGTACCATAGTACATCCCTGGCATAAGGAACTGCATTCAGGAGATCCATAGCCCAATGAAGAGGCAGACCATGGACTCCAGCCGCTTACACTGTCGCCGTCAAATGTAAAATATACATAGGGCTGAACCTGCGCCTCGGAATTCAGAGTCGCAGAAATCAGAACAAACACAAAAATTAAAGCATTAATAAGGGTTTTCAATCTTTTGATATTTCCTGCATTTAGGAAACAAGGTCGTCATTGATGACGACCTTGCTTTATTTAATATTGTGAATAATTTAATTCCAAGTTCCACTATTGAACCAGCTTGGAAATGGACTTTTTTTATAACCTAACAACCCCCATCTTCAAATTCTCTAGCGAGGCTTTGCTATCTTCAAATTCTTCTAGCCACTTCCTCCCAATTCACCACGTTCCAGAAGGCATTGACATAATCGGCTCTTTTGTTCTGGTATTTCAAGTAATAGGCATGTTCCCAAACATCCAATGCCAGCAATGGCGTGCCTTTGAAATCGGAAATATCCATCAATGGATTATCCTGATTAGGCGTTGAACCTATGACCAGTTTGCCATCAGCACCTTTCACCAGCCAGGCCCAACCACTTCCGAAGCGTTTCATGGCTGCATCACCAAATTGCTTTTTGAACTCATCGAAACTGCCAAATGCTCCGTTAATGGCTTCTGCCACTTTCCCTTCCGGCGCCCCTCCTCCTTTCGGTTTCATCATCTGCCAGAACATAGAATGATTATAATGTCCTCCACCATTATTACGAATAACCATTTCATATTTGGAAATGTTCTTACAAAGATCTTCAATGGTGATGCCATGCTGATGCAATGGTTCCAGTGCTTTGTTTACATTAACTACATAAGCTGCATGGTGTTTGTCGTGATGCACCTGCATAGTTTGTGTATCAATAAATGGTTCTAAAGCTGCATAATCATAGGGTAATGCCGGTAAGGTAAAAGCATCATCATGAATTAAGTTTTCCGCAAATACATTTCCGGTTTGTGTTAATGCAATTCCTGCGGCTGCAGCTAATGCTGAGGTGCGGATAAATTCTCTTCTGGTATGTTTCATTTTGAAGTATGATTTAAGAATTACGATTTTTGATTTACGTCCCGATAGCTATCGGGATATGAATTATGATATTTATAATTGTTATTATTTAAACTTCAATTCTGAAGCCGGTACACTAAATTCTGAAACTACTTCTCCGGCTTTATTGTAACACTTCATTTTCAATATTCTTTCTTTATCTCTGGAGCTGATGGAAATCTGGGTAAAGTTGTTTTCCATGACTAAGGTGTTGGCTACGCGATCCGGATTATTGTATTCCGGTAAATCTTTAATTTTTGCAAATACTCCTGATGTGATTGGGGAGCTGGTAATGTCATATAACGGATATCCATTCTTGGGTTCTACTTTTATTACTTCACTGATATGACGATCACCGGTAATAAAAACCAATCCATTGATTTTATACTGATTGATGAAACTCATCAGGTCATTGTATTCACAAGGATAATTTCTGATGCATTCATATTTATTCATAGCGTTTAAAACCTGACTGCCTGTAACAATGAATTTAAATGTAGCACGTGAAGAAATCAGATGATCTTTCAGCCATTGCATCTGTCGTTGTCCCCAGAATATTTTATCGCAGTTGGGTTTCCCGCCAATGCTATCAGCATATTCATTGGGTGAACGATAATATCTGTCATCCATTAAAAAGAAATCGCAATCACTCCATTGAAATTTTCCATAGATCCCGGGGTTATCCGGTTCACCATAGGTTTTATTGGTCCAGTAATTTTTGAAAAGTTCTAATGCTTCTTTTTTATACTCCCAACCGCGGTGGCTGTCATTCGGACCATAATCATGATCATCCCATATTGCAAAATTAGGGCGCGTTAACAGCAACGGTTGCATCACTTCCGATGAACGGGTGGTGTTGTAACGATCATTCATTCCTGATGGCGAACTGAAATCTGCTTCGCGGAAATATAAATTATCTCCCAGCCATAAAGTAAAATCGGCCGGTATGCTTGCCATTGTTTTTAATATCACCGGATCCTGTCCGTAGGGTGGTTGCTGTGGTCTGTCGTAAAGAGCGTCATTTAAATAAACACAAGAACCAGTAATAAATGAAAAGTCGGGTGCCGACATTCTGTATTCCCATATTTTTTTTGTGCGAAAGGTAAGTGTAAGGGGTAATTCAGCAGGTTTTTTATTGAGGAAGATTTCATAATTATACAACACATCCGGCTTCAATTTGGGGATTTCAAATTTGATTGGGTTGTATGGTTTTCCAAGAGTACCGGTATAATCCAATTCATAAAAATAATCGGTGTTAGTACTTTCCCAGTAGCGGATGGTAGCTTCCTTTACTTCGGGACTTACTGCACACCATATAAGTGCTGAGCGGTGTTCCACCCAACCTAACATTGGACCGGCAACGAGTAAACTTTGTGAAATTGCGGTGGTGAAAGAAATGAATAAAAGAAAAATAAATAGCAGGCTGACTTTCTTCATAAAATAAGGGTTTATCAACCAAAGATAGAGAAAGAAGGAAAGGCAGCGCTAAAAATACGGCTGATAATGAACCAAAATAAGATGGAGCACCAGATCAGTTTTACGCCTATCGTTAATAATGTACCTAAAAAAGTGCCGGAGGCTGATTTTGTTGCCTGTGAAACATTCTGTCCGGCAATGAGATCGCCAATTATTGAACCCGCAATTAATCCGGCAATCATTCCTAAGGGAGTAAAAAAAATACCAAGCACCATTCCGATAATACTTCCACGAATTCCCTGTTTAGTAGCACCAAACCTCCGGGCTGTCCAGACGGGGAGATAAAAATCGAAAAGCAGAATGAGGATGCTGATGGCTGCTGTTACAACCAGCAATGTGATGCTAAAAGGATGAATTGCCCACTGTACCAACAGCAGCCCAAACCAGGCAATAGGTGGTCCGAGCAGGGCGGGTAGTACACATCCCACAATACCGGCTGCCCCGCAAAGGATAGCCAAAACTAAAAGAAGGGTTTCCATGCGGTGAATTTAAAAAAATTTTGCGGGGTAATTAAATAATTATTTACTTTTGACGGCAATACGACCATATATAGTGGTTGTATAGTAACCCGAAATAATATGCTGGAAAACAATAATACGTACTCACTTTTACATATGACAGAGAACGACATTGCAAAACATGTTTTTGAAAGCGCTCTTCAAATACATAAAGATCTGGGACCCGGATTACTGGAAAGCGCCTATCTGGAATGCCTGGCCTATAAACTTTATAAAAAAGGATTTCAGGTAGAAAAGCAAAAAGCGTTGCCCATAGTTTACGAAGAGATCAGACTGGAAGCCGGATATCGTCTGGATATTCATATTGAAAATAAATTAATAGTTGAGGTGAAATCAGTTGATTCAATAAATGATATTCATCTTGCGCAATTAACCAACTATTTAAAATTAACAGGAAATAAACTTGGTTTGTTAATCAACTTCAACACCGTTTCATTAAAAGACGGATACCGAAGAGTAATCAACGGCTATCTCTAAACTCCTAATAATGTAATGCCCCAATAACACAATAACTCAATAACGAATAACGAACAACGAACAAGGAATATTGAATAATGAAGTATTGAATAACTCAACAACCCAATAACTTAATAACCCATTAACTTAATAACGAACAAGGAATATTGAATAATGAAGTATTGAATAACTCAATAACCAATAACTAAATAACTTAATAACTCAATAACTCAAAAATGTACTTCAACAACAACATCAAACTACTTCGTCAGCGACGGGGACGCACACAAGACATCATAGCCGGTGAGTTAGGCATCAGTCGTTCTACTTTGAACAGTTATGAAAACGGAAGTGTGGTGAACCCTACGCTGGATGCTCTTTTATCCTTTTCAAAGTATTACAAAGTGTCCATTGATACTTTAATAAAAGTAGATCTTACCAAGTTGGGAGAATTTCAGCTTTCTGAACTGGAGCGTGGTCATGATGTTTTTGTGACAGGCTCCCGCTTACGTGTGCTTGCAACAACAGTGGATAGTAACAACAAAGAAAACATTGAAGTAGTTCCGTTAAAAGCAAAGGCCGGATATAAAAATGGTTTTGCTGATCCGGAATTTATAAAGAAGCTTCCTACATTCCAGTTGCCGATATTATTCAATGATCGAAAATATCGTATGTTTCAGTTGAATGGTGATAGCATGTTACCAATTCCGGATAAAAGTTGGGTGATTGGTGAGTATGTAGAAAATTTTTATGATATAAAAGATGGCAATGCCTATGTTTTGCTTACTATGGATGAAGGGATTGTTTTTAAGATTATATATAATCATCTCAAGAAGCAAAAGAGTCTGGAATTACATTCTTTAAATCCCGTTTATCATCCTTATGAAGTTCCTGCCAATGAAGTTAGAGAAGTATGGCGGTTTTGTAATTACATCAGCAGTGAGATTCCGGAAAGTGCCTGGGAAAAGGACAAGGTAATTAAGCGGATTGAAAGGATGGAGACGGAGATGAAGGAGTTGAAGGAAGAGTTGAAGTAATTAGCCAATTAGCAAATGTGATGATTAGCAAATTAGCAGATGTGATAATTAGCCAATGTGATGATTAGCCAATGTGATAATTAGCCAATGTGATGATTAGCCAATGTGATAACTAGCTAATGACTAATAGTAATAAAAGATTATCCGAAACAAAATCAAAAGTCTAGATACTTGATACTAGATATTTATTCCACCCGTAGTTAATATTAACTATACTTCCGGTTTGTGTTTTTGTAAAAAAGTAGGTAATATGACACTTTAAAGTAAACATGCTATGAAATCAAATTTACTTTCGCTAATTACCTCCATATTTTTTATTGGTTTGTTGAATATAAATGCCTCATCGGCGCAATGCACCTGGCATCCTCAATTATGTGACGGCTTTTAGTATAGCACTGCTGTTCCTGATCTGATTCCGAATACCACTATTCATATCACCCCATAGTCATTTGCTGTACATACCGGAGCGAAATCATTATATTTGAATTTTATAAATACACTGCCAGGTGGTTCACTGGTTTATCAGCGTACCATTCCTGTTTGTGCAAATCTTCCGATAAGAGTTTCGGCATGGATTACCACTTCCTTTGCCGGCGTTCAATGCAATATGAAATTTCAAATACTGGATGCCAACGGCATAACTTTGTATACTAAAGATAGTGTTCCTGCTCCTTATGCACCACTTTGGACAAAATATATTTCCGGCGCTGTTACTCCAACTACTTCAACCATCACATTCAAAATGTTTACAAATACTCCCGGCACTCCGGGTGGTAATGATCTTTCTATGGATGATTTTTATGTGGAACAATGTAATCGTTTAACTCTTGGTGCTGATATAAGAGTGTGCTACACGCAAACTTTTGTACTGAATGCGGGCAATGCTTATACCTCTTATTTATAGAGTACGGGTAGTACCTTACAAGCAATTACAGCCTCAACAATTAGTCCGGGCACAAGTGCTTCTGATTATGCTGTTAATGCAATTGAAACTAATGGATGCAGTTACAAAGACACCATACGTGTTACATTTATTCCATGTGCCGGAGTTGGAGAATTAGCATCTGTTAATGATATTGTTATTTCTCCTAATCCTGCTTCTGATTTTATTACTATCTCTTCCGGCAGTCTATTCTCTAATATAATAGTGATCAATACAATGGGTCAGATAGTAAAAAGTCTTTAGAATGCAGATCGATTATATATTGGCAATATTCCAAAGGGTATTTATTTTCTAAAATTGGAAATGCCCTCAAATAAATATTTATTGAGAAAAATTGTGATTGAATAAGAATTGATTTTTTCATAATAGCAATATAATCACTTTGCTTTAATCGAGGAGCAGGCTAAGAGATTTTAATAAACTTTTAAAAATATCCAGGTAATACATCAATAACTAAAAAGGATGAAACAGCCATTTCAAGAATAAAATATTTAAGACAAGCCCGTAATCTTACCATTATTATCAATATCCATAATTTCAGATGCGGGAATTGCGGGCAAACCGGGCATCCGCATCATCTCTCCTAAAATCGGTATTATAAATCCGGCTCCGGCAGCAAATTCAAACTCCCTTACGTTTATTACAAAATTGCGTGGTCTTCCTATTTTCTTTTCATCATCACTCAGCGACTTTTGCGTTTTCGCCATACAAACAGGAAGTTTATCTAAATTAAGTTCCCTTACTGTTTTTAATTGCATGCGTGCTGTATTGGAATACTCTACATCATCAGCACCATAAATTTCAGTAGCAATTATTTTTATTTTTTCTTCAACAGGTAAGTTCCAGTCATACAATTTTTTGAAATGATTTACATGATTGTCAATCACGTGAACTACAGCTTTTGCCAATTCAACCGTTCCTTCTCCACCTTTTGCAAACCCTTCTGAAACCACTGCTGTCACTCCTAATTTTTGACATTCCGTAATTACAAAATTGACTTCCTCGGTGGAGTCGCTATAAAAACTATTAATTGCAACAACAGGTACAATGCCAAACTTCTTGCAATTTTCAATATGCTTTTCCAGATTTTCAAACCCGCGTTGAACCTTATTAATATCAGGAGTATTATACTCTTCTTTCTTTGCTCCGCCATGATGTCGTAATGCACGAATGGTAGCCACCAAGACCAATGCATGCGGTTTTAATCCTGCATAACCGCATTTAATATCCATAAACTTCTCCGCACCTAAGTCAGCTCCGAAACCCGCCTCGGTTACCACATAATCCCCCAGTGATAAACC
>JANOBN010000686.1:0-2434 GCA_031411675.1 Bacteroidota bacterium
AAAAGTTGGCTGCTTTTGGAACAGCTGCTTTAAGATCAGCAAAAAACGGAAAGGAATTTATCAGCGAAGCGTGGAACAGATGTCGTATAAAAATTGAATTAATTTCCGGAGCCAGGGAAGCAGCATTAATATATCAGGGAGTTACTTTGGCCATGAAGCCCGGTGAAGGAGTTTCGCTGATTATTGACATAGGCGGTGGCAGTACAGAGTTTATTTTGTGCAATGAAAAGAAAATTCTCTGGAAGAAAAGTTTCCCTCTTGGCGCCGCTTTACTTCTGGAGTTGTTTCCTCCTTCTGACCCTATCACTAAACCTGAGATACGTAAAATTAATGCCTATTACAAGAATATGCTTCAACCACTTTTTGACGCATGCAGTAGTTGGCCGCCACAGCGGTTAATAGGTTCATCAGGATCTTTTGATACATTCGCTGAAATGATTGTATTAAATAGCACTACCCCCCGAATTTTAGCGGGTAAAACATCCTACCAATTCAAATTGAGTGAATATACTGCTATCCATCGCCTTCTGGTAGCATCAACTACTGCTGAACGTATGAACATGAAAGGGTTGGTAAAGATGCGGGTTGATATGATTGTGATGGCTACTTTACAACTTACATTTGTGCTGAAAAATTTGAAATTGCGAAATATGTATTTATCAACCTACGCATTAAAGGAAGGGATGCTAAAAGAACTCGTTGGGTAAAGGCATAAATGATTCATTAATTATTGATTTATTAATTTCACAAAAAACTAAAGGTAATTATGAGCAGGATTCTGGTTATTGATGATGAGAGAAGTATCAGAAGTACTCTGAAGGAAATTCTAGAATATGAAAAGCATGTAGTTCACGATGCCCCTGATGGAGCCGAAGGACTTAAGCTTGCTTCAGAAGGGAGCTATGATGTTATCCTTTGTGATATTAAAATGCCAAAAATGGATGGGCTGGAGGTGTTGGAAAAACTCCAGGAATTAGCACCTGATACACCGGTAGTAATGATTAGTGGACATGGCAATATTGAAACTGCAGTGGAAGCTATTAAGAAAGGCGCTTTTGATTTTATCAGCAAGCCTTTAGACTTAAACCGTATGTTGATTACTATTCGCAATGCTATGGACCGGTCATCGCTGGTGACGGAGACTAAGACATTGCGGAAAAAGGTGGCACGAACCAATGAAATGATTGGTAATTCTTCGGGAATTAAGAAGATTAAGGAGATGATAGAGCGTGTAGCTCCTACCGAAGCAAGGGTGTTAATAACAGGAGAAAATGGTACCGGTAAAGAACTTGTTGCAAGATGGATTCATGCTCAGAGCCAACGGAACAATACACCATTGATAGAAGTGAACTGTGCCGCTATACCGTCGGAGTTAATAGAAAGCGAACTTTTTGGACATGAAAAGGGCTCTTTTACATCTGCAATAAAACAGCGAATTGGCAAGTTCGAATTAGCGCATAACGGCACTTTATTTCTTGATGAGATCGGGGATATGAGTTTATCCGCACAGTCGAAGGTATTGAGAGCATTGCAGGAAAATAAAATAACCAGAGTAGGAGGAGAGAAGGAGTTAAATGTGAATGTGCGTGTTTTAGCTGCAACTAATAAGGATTTAAAAAAGGAAATTGCTAAAGGAAATTTTAGGGAAGATTTATATCACAGACTCAGTGTAATAGTCATGCACGTTCCATCACTGAATGAAAGACGTGATGATATTCCTTTGATTGCAGAATATTTTTTAGAGCAGATATGCGAAGATTACCGTATGCCGTTAAAAACACTCAGTGCCGAAGCAATGGAGGAATTACAAAATATTAACTGGACGGGAAACATCAGGGAATTACGTAATGTAGTGGAAAGACTTATTATTTTATGTGATAAAAATATTACCGGTGCTGATGTGCAGACTTATGCAATGGCCGGCAAGCAAGTCTCCTGATTTTTATTGAGCATTAATAGTTATCGGAGATGTGGTAATTGTATTGCTTATATGTCCTGCCCTGTCAGCAATATAGAGAGAGAAGTTTGCAGTTTGTTGAACCGAATTGTCGCTTATAAAAACAGTTCCGATATCTGTATTTAATGTGCCGGTTATGGGGATATATGTACCGGCCGGAGCCAGTTCTTTTATTCGGAAAGAATAGGTGATTCCCAGTCGGTTATCAGTAACAAACAAATTTTTGGCGTCGGAACTGTTTTCACCCAGATCACCATCTCCATCGGTATATTTAAAACTGATAATAACTTTTTGCTGACCTTCGGTAAGTGTTGAAGGGGATATGGAAAGAAATTCAATTACAGGTTCCGGTGCATATTCTTTCTTATCTCCTTTCTTACAGGAAAAAAAGAATAGCAGGATGGCGACTATATATATATATTTATTGCACATAAAATGCATAGATTGTTTTATAATAATCCGGAGATTCATTTCGTG
>JANOBN010000687.1:0-2607 GCA_031411675.1 Bacteroidota bacterium
ACCCAGCCTTAAAAACACCTGTTTGGTGTTGCAAAAATACAGAATGACTACTGAAATACTTAACAAGAAAACTTTAAATATAGAGACGGTTTCGGGAAAATTATTAATTAAATTTTATCGGCAAATTATATCTCACCAACATGTTTTTACCTTTCTGTTTACCCGGATTCCATTTAGGCATATTTTTAATAACCCTTACAGCTTCTTCATTGCATCCTTCGCTTAACCCACGAACAACGTAAGGAAACAGAATACTTCCTTTACTGGTGATTACAAAATTTACATAAACAGTACCATGAATATTTTTTTGTTTTGCCTTTTCAGGTACTTTAACATTTGTTGAAAGATACTTTAACAGGGCAGCATCTCCGCCGGGAAATTGCGGCATCACTTCCACAATTGTTCTTGCTTTTGTTGCATCAGACAATACCTTCCCGTCCTTTCTTTCCATAGAAAACATCGCCTTGTATTTGCTTTGTGGAATCACATCATCTTCAATAGTCATATTACCATGGCAATGTGATTGCAGCAGTTTGTAAGTTGCAGTATCGCCTAAAGCTAATACGGCACTCCAGTCGCGGCAGGCACTCATAGTATCATTCATTGCCAGATGTACAACGCCCCTTCCGAAATAGGCTTCAATATTCCCCTCATCTTTTTTTATCTCTGCATTAAAATAAGTACCGGCGGCAGACAAATTGCCATTTAAAATGAGTTCAGTTCCTCTATTAACATCGGTAAGTTTTTCTCCTCCCAGAATAGCGTTAACAAGAGAATCTGAGCCGGGATTTGACTGTGCTGAAACTATACCGGAATGCATGAAACAATTTATAAAAAAGAGTGAACAAATTACTTTTACAGTCATATTATTAATAAATTAACGAGTGAACACTTACAGCATATAAAGCAAAGATACTACTTCTAGGCTATTTACAAAACAGATGTAAAAAGGGTAAATATTTCGCCAAATTTTCAGTCAAAAGCTGAAAAGCCCTTAAGTTTCATTTATTATATGTTTAATGTCTGACTAATAAAAAGTAGTTCAATGAAAAAGAATTGCCGATGGAATATCATCAGCCGTAATAATTACTCTATTTAGCAATTACATTTTATCCGTATTTACCTGAATAGTTTTAAGAACTTCTTGCTTGCCTTCAGTATCTGTTTGTTTCAAACGATAATAATTAATTCCATCCGCCGGTTTAACATCGAGTAAATGATAATTCTTTAATGTATTACTATTTCCGGAACCATGTACCTTACCCATATCAGTAAAATTAACACCATCATTACTTTTTTCCAGTGAAAAATAACTATTGCCAATTTCTGTGGCAGAGGTCCATGTTAACAAAACATACTCCCCTGTTTGCTGACCTTTATAGGAAACAAGCTTTACTGGCAAAGATTGTTCAACAGACGCAGTACCTGAAGACGCAGTTTTATCAGCAATCTTAGGTCCTGTTGATCCCATTGAAGAAGTTGAATTTCCGAAATTCAACATATATATAGTTACAGGAGCAGCCAATAATAAGGTTCCTGAGAAAGCCAGAATAACAGTTTTAGCTGCCAGGCGCTGGCGGACTTTTATACTATGTTTTAAAATCATTGTTTTATTGCTATGAACCTGATTTTACGTAAGTCATATTGCAATGTTTCATTGGCATTAGATTAAATCTGAATTTTTAATATCCACAGCACAAACAGGGGTATTGCCAGGTTATCGACTCCTTTAATGCTGAACGCTTGAGCAATTGTGGCCCCTATTGATAAAACCACTGTTTTTCTTAAAATAATATCATTGGTCAGGCTGGTCATATGAAACAATAAAAATGAGGAAATGAACATGGCAGCTATAAAAAAAGCAAACGTCCCGGAAATCGATTTAGCGTTATAACGAATGATAAAACTACCGATTGGCCAACGTTTACCTACCAATGTAGTGACCGGATGCCCGAAAACAAGAATTAATACCGGCAGATAAAAACAAAGCAAGTTATTGTTTAATTTATAAAAAACGAAACACAACAAAACAGCAGCAATATAAAACAAGCCTTCAGAAGAAGAAACATCCATATCGTCAGAAGAAGTAAACAATTTTGCCTTCGTGCATATATAGAATAGGAGTCCGAAAAAGAAACACAAGACAAAAACCGGCAAAACAGCGCTCAATAAAAAAGGGAATAATAACGTGATAATTCCTGTGCTTGCTTTAATAATCTGAAGATTTATTCCAGCCTTAAAGGAGTCCTTCTTTCCATTACTGAATGCTGCAACATATAAAATGAGATACATCAATCCTAATAATATTGTATGCCAGAGATTGGTATTCATCGTTATTCCGATATAAGAATTTCAATGCGATAATTAGCAAACCGACAATCCTCCATTATTACTAGAATGCGGTATTCGCAACTATAGTTTATGTTACTTGTAAGACACACATACTATCTCCTGCATGAATCTCATTCATGTTTGTAGCACTAGAAACTTACTTAATAACTAACTTTTGTAATGGGTTTGGAGAAAAATGTCACTATTACTTATCTAATACCTTGCCAAAATATTTTGCTATGTTGTTTTATAAATTGTTTTATTCACAACCATATA
>JANOBN010000688.1:0-5123 GCA_031411675.1 Bacteroidota bacterium
CAGGAAAACGGAATGCAATATGAAGACCCAAAAATGGTTTTATTTTCCGATGCTGTTGAAACCGGATGTGGTGGTGCAACATCTGCATCAGGTCCATTTTATTGTCCAAGTGATCAAAAAGTATATGTTGATTTAGAGTTCATGAAAGAACTAAAATCACGATTCGGTGCTGAAGGTGGAGATTTTGCAACAGCCTATGTCATTGCTCATGAAGTCGGTCACCATATTCAAAAACTTTTAGGAACTTCAGATAAAGTACGTCAACTACAATCAGGAAAAAGTGAGGCGGAAGCTAATAAGCTTTCTGTTTGTTTAGAACTTCAGGCTGATTTTTATGCCGGAGTTTGGGCGCATCATACTGCACGTATGAAGGATAATCTGGAGCCCGGTGATATTGAAGAAGCATTAACCGCAGCTAATTCCATTGGTGATGACAGACTGCAGAAAAGATCGCAGGGTTATGTTGTTCCGGATGCCTTTACACATGGTACATCAGAGCAGCGCATGTATTGGTTTAAAAAGGGATATGAAACCGGTGATATATCACAAGGCGACACCTTTAAAGAAATGGCAGAGTAGGAGAAGGGTAAATAATATATATTATAAGCAAAATCCAATTAAAGAATTAATGTTTTTTTACAAATCCTGAGATTTTATTTTGTAATTTCTTACTAACAGGTACTAACGGAAGCCGGACATCTGCTTCGCACAGTTTCATAGCATTCATTGCTGATTTTATCCCGCATGGATTTCCTTCTTCAAAAATAAGCGGAATAAAATCGAATAGATCATAATGCATTTTTCTTGCTTTTACCATATCATCAGCGAGGGCGCTTCGTACCATTCCTGAGAATTTTAACGGGTATGCATTTGCAACAACAGAAATAACCCCGTCCGCACCGGCTGCAATTAATGGCAATGTAATATTATCATCTCCGCTAATAACCAAAAAATTGGCAGGACGATTTTTTATGATAGTCATGCATTGATCAAAATTGCCGCTGGCCTCTTTAATTGCTATAATATTTTTAAAATCATGCGCAAGCCGTAAGGTAGTATCTGCTGCAATATTGCTGGAGGTTCTTGCCGGCACATTATATAAAATAACCGGAAGTTTAGAAGCGTTCGCTACTTGTTTGTAGTGTTGATAAATACCCTCCTGAGTTGGCTTATTGTAATAAGGTGAAACAGAAAGTAAGGCAGAATATCCATGGAGGTTTGTTGATTTCAATTCATCAACGACATCTTTAGTATTATTACCACCAATGCCCAGTACTAACGGTATTCGTTTTTTATTTACTGTGCGTACAAATTCTATCACTTCCTTTTTTTCTGCTTCTGATAAAACAGCACTTTCACCGGTAGTACCCATAACAACCAGATACTCGCATTTATTTTTTATTATATATTCTACAATTTTCTTTAATGCAGGAAAATCAATTGCTCCTTTTGATGTAAACGGGGTAATTAGGGCAACACCTGTACCTCGAAAAATTTTATATTGCTGGCTCATGCTTGATCTGATTTAAATAATGATTTACCTGTTCTATGAATTGAGGTAGGGAAACTCCGTCTTGTATGCTGATCATAAAATCATAAAACGGTGCTGCAAGCCTGCTGTATTTTCCTATTTTGAATTTGGCTTTAGTTGAAGCAGTTATATATCGGAAAATTATTGAATTGCTGGTATGTAAGTCTATAAGGATATCAAAATCTTTTACCATGAAATTTTTTACAATCGGAGCAATGGGTTTATAATGCCAGTTTAAAGATTTACGGGTAAAGAAGTCAAGACCCAGCTTTGCAAAACGGTCGTTCGGTAATTCTTTTTTATCATAATATCCTAACGCAAGTACATCTTTTTTATAGGTCTCCCGAAGCTCTTTAACATATTTTTTTATGATGTCATAATTTCTTTCATTAGTGGAATCATATAAAATGCCAATCGATTTTGCATTATTAAAACTTATCAATCGGTGTTGACGGCTTTGCGAACTGAACTCCCTGTGAAAGAGATAATGAGCAATTTTTGATTTTATTTTCTTTCTCATTTTATATCAATTTGCAATCATTTCATTAAATTGTTCTTCGGTGATTATCGGTATTTTTAATTTCTCTGCTTTTTCTATCTTGCCGGTACTTGGGTCATCTCCTGCCAGCACATAACTTGTTTTTGCACTTGGTGAGGATGCTGCTTTACCGCCATTTTTTTCTATCACCTCTTTTATTTCCTCTCGTTTGTATTTTGTAAGTGTGCCCGTAACCAGTATTGATAATCCTTTTAATTTATCGCTTACAAACGAGTTATTATCATGATGTATTG
This sequence comes from Bacteroidota bacterium, assembly GCA_031411675.1. Taxonomy (GTDB): domain Bacteria; phylum Bacteroidota; class Bacteroidia; order AKYH767-A; family OLB10; genus JANOXC01. The sequence continues at coordinate 2,324 of JANOBN010000688.1, forward strand.
CAATTTGTAGTCCTGCAGCTTTTAATCTGTTTATTAAATCAATATTATTTTTCTGTTTCATCCAGTGATGAACACTTTGGGCAATTTTCTCACCCACTTCAGGTGCACCTGCCAGTTCTTCTAATGAAGAATGTTGAATAGCATCCATTGATTTGAAATAACGTGCCAGTTTTTTTGCAACAGTATCACCTACGTAGCGTATGCCGATTGCAAATAATACTCTTTCAAAAGGTACTTCTTTTGATTTTTCAATTCCTGCAATAAGATTAGCAGCTGATTTTGAACCCATACGTTCAAGTGATGCTATATTCTCTTCTGTTAAAGAATATATATCTGCAACATTTCTCACGAGATTTTCTTTAAAAAGTAAATCACAGGTTTCACTTCCAAGGCCATCAATATTCATGGCTTTTCGACTTGCAAAATGTTCGAGCTTACCAACAATCTGCGGTGGGCAACCTGACTCATTCGGGCAATAATGAATGGCTTCTCCTTCGATTCGATCAAGAGGGGTATTGCATTCCGGACAATTCTTTATATATATAATCGACCGGCTTCCTTGCTTGCGCTGCATTAAATCTACGCCTGTTATTTTAGGAATAATTTCACCGCCTTTTTCTACGAATACCGTGTCGCCTTCATGCAAATCCAGTTTTTCTATTTGATCAGCATTGTGCAGTGAAGCACGTTTTACGGTTGTACCTGCCAGCAAAACAGGAGTTAGATTGGCAACAGGAGTAATAGCTCCGGTGCGGCCTACCTGATAAGAAACACTTTCTAAAAGTGTAGAAACAGAAGCTGCTTTGTATTTATACGAAATGGCCCAGCGTGGTGATTTCGCAGTGAAGCCTAATTCTTCCTGCTGACGGTAAGAGTTGACTTTAATCACCACACCATCAATATCAAATCCAAGTGTATCTCGCTTTTTACCCCAGTGATTAATAAAATCAAACACTTCATCAAGTGAACTGCAAAGTTTTATTTCTTTTGAAATTTTAAATCCCCATTGTTCTGCTTTTGCTAAACTTTCGAAATGTGTTTTAAAATGAAAGTCGCCATATAACGCATAAAAATAGCAGTCCAGTTTTCTTTTTGCAACCTCTGCACTATCCTGAAGTTTCAAAGTACCGCTTGCAAAATTCCTTGGGTTTGCATAAGCTATTTCGCCAATATCTTCTCTTTGTTCATTAATACGGTTGAAATCTTTGCGGTGCATAATAATCTCGCCACGAATTTCAAATTCTGAAGGATAATCTCCTTGTTGTAAAATCATTGGAATACTACGGATAGTTTTTACATTGGCTGTTACATCATCACCCTGAACACCATCACCACGGGTAATTCCCCGGGAAATAATGCCATTACTATAAGAAACACCTATGGCCACACCGTCGAACTTAAGTTCACAAACATATTCCACCTTTTCACCGGGAATGATTTTGTGAATTCTTTCATCAAAGTCCCGAAGCTCTTCTTCCGAATAAGTATTACCCAATGAAAGCATCGGGTATTTATGTTTTACAGTTTCAAATTCTTTGGTGATTTGTCCGCCAACCCTTTGGCTGGGAGAAGTAGGTAGAACAAGGTCAGGGAATTTATTTTCGAGGGTGATCAGTTCTTCGAGAAGTTTGTCAAACTCAAAATCAGAAATAACAGGCTTTGCCAGCACATAATACCGGTAATTATGATCTTCAATTTCTCTGCTTAATTGCTCGATTCTAACTTTACCTTGTTCCTGCGTCATAAAAACCCTGAAGTTCAGCGTGCAAAAATACTGAATTCATATGGAAGAAGAGCAAAGTGTAATATTGGAGGTTTCTTCAATAAAATACTTAAAGAATCAGGATTTTGAATATAAAAATTAATTTATTAACGGTGAATTCCTCATCTCTCAAGACGTTCTATTCATTTGACTTTTCTTCATCATTTGTGATGTTCCATTTTTTGCATCAGTATAATTCACTCCGACTTGATAAAAATCAGACCGGCCAAAATCGAAAGCTAAATCCGGAATCCTTTAAACTTAAGCGGCTTGCATTATTTCAACATTATGCAGATGAGCCGGTTTATTTGCTTTTAAGTCAAGATAACGGGCCTCCGCTTCTTCATAAGTGGCAAAATACTCATCAAACACATCCAGCAGTTGCATTTCACTTCCATAAGAGAAGTAAGTCACATTAAAGGGCTTGCCATTCCATTCACTAAATTTATAATGACCCTGGAAGCCGAGAAAAAGTTCATCATAACTACCTCCGATTCTGGAATGCAACATATGGCTGGGGTGCCAGTTATTGGTAATCCAGAGGTGATGTTCATTTTCGCTGACTTCAGATACAGCCTTGTTAGCATAAATGAAGAAGCGGGGGGTGATTGAATTGTTGCTCATAGCTCAGAATTTTTAAATGATTGCAATAATATCAAATTTATATTCCAAATATACACACTATTCATAGATAAAACAAGAAATATTTTAAAAATAATTATTTCCATATGTAAATATCAGAAATTAAAATGATTGTAATACAAGCAAAATAAAAGTAAAACTTCTTCTGTTTTGGTCAAAAAAAACCGGCAATCAGCCGGTTTTCAAAGAATTAGTATGAGTTTAATAATTAGTGGAATAGCCACATATTAACCCTCCCATCAAGAGCAGACATAAAATCCAGAATCCGGCATTCATAGCAATATATTTAAAGCCTTTTCTTTCAAAAAGTGCATTTACACCAATAACCGGCAAGGCAAATAGTATTCCTGTAATAAAGCCATGCAAGGCGCCGTGTTTAAAAGTACGAAACTTACC
>JANOBN010000689.1:0-16928 GCA_031411675.1 Bacteroidota bacterium
CAATGGAACAATAAAATTTGCCGGAAAACCTTTAGAAATGATTGAAGCCGAAAAATTAACAGAAGCCACTTTCTTTGTTTTAATTGACAAGTCAAAGGTACATCGGTTAAAAACCAGGATTACCATTGAAATTATAAGCGGAGATAAGGTGATTGATGAAGTAACAACAAATTTCTTAGGACCAACTAATTAAATTGATATTATTTATGAAGAAGCAAAGAGAATCATCCCCGGAAAAAGGAAGTAGTAATATACAGACTCAAATACTGATGTTTAAGTCGGCTAATTATATCGCAAAGTTTATAAGATTCACATTACATAATATAAAAAATATACTGGCTTTTATTTTTGTCTCTAAAATGCGTTTAAAATGAAATTCAACTGGGGTACCGGAATTGTAATCGGAGGGGCTCTTGTCTCTACCTTCGTCGGCGTGATGGCTTATAAGAGTGTGCAGCAGAATTTTGATCTGGTAAGCGATGATTACTATGATAAGGAATTAAAATATCAGAGTCAAATACAGCGTATAAATAATTCGGCAGATCTGGCTGAGAGTCCCATTGTTTCTTTTGACCAGTCCGGAAAAATTATTGAGATAAAATATCCGGCAAATACAAAGAATGGAATTACCGGTATAATTGAACTTTATAAGCCTGATAATGCGAAAGCTGACCGGAAATTTAATCTACAGTTCGATTCCGGCAATGTGCAGAGAATATCCACTAATGGATTTCCGGTAGGAGCATGGGATGTTAAAATTACATGGAAGTCTGATTCAAAAGAGTATTATCAACAGAACAGAATATATATATATAACTGATATGGTTTGGGCGGCATTATTAATGGGATTAGCAGGCGGTTTTCATTGCGCCGGAATGTGCGGGCCTATTATGATTGCTTTGAGTTCAGGAAATACAACATTTAGATTCAGATACGGAAGAATACTTTACCATGCAGGTAGAATAAGTATATATATGTTATTAGGTATTCTTGCAGGTCTGGCAGGAAGAGCACTCGATATAGGAGGACTACAAAGTAAGGTTGCTATTATATCCGGTATTTTAATGATAGTGCTGGTATTGCTAGTTTATTTAAAACCATTTGGAATTTCATCCATAATGAATAAATATACAACGGCCATACGATTGTTGTTTCAGCGTTTAAATAAAACCAGAAACAAACTCACTTTATTTTTTTTCGGTGTTACCAATGGCCTTCTTCCTTGTGGATTGGTTTATATGGCAATGGCTGGTGCATTAGCGGCAGGAAGTATTAATAAAAGTGCTTTATATATGTTGATCTTTGGACTGGGCACTTTGCCGGTTCTGTTGAGTTTAAGTTTCTTGGGGATTAAAACCGTTAGTGCCGGACGATTTGCAAATAAACTGGCACCGTATCTTGTTGTGGCATTAGGAATACTTATGATATGGAGAGGTTTTCAGATTGACTCTGATAGTTGCTGTGCACACTAACATTCCAATAAAAGTCATTCCTTGTAATACTATTTTCTTTAGTTTGAATATCAGGAAAAAAAAGGAGTCAACTACGGATCAATTAAACTAATCCCTGCTGAACTGCATAATGCGTAAGTTCAGAATTTGTTTTGAATTGCATTTTTTCCAGGATTCGTGATCTATAGGTGCTTATTGTACCAACACTTAAATTAAGTAAATCAGCAATTTCTGATACCGTTTTGCCTGAAGCAATCATTTTAAGCACATTGTATTCCCGATCGGAAAGCAGCTCGTGAAGTTGCTTTGATGTGTCTTTGGTAAGTTGACCGGCCATCTTCTGAGCAACTGATGGAGTAATATACTTCCTGCCCTGAAGAATAAGTCGTGTAGCCTTTACCAATTCATCACCAGCACTTTCTTTACACAGATAACCCGCAGCACCTGCACGTAAAACCCGGATTGCATATTGATCTTCGGGGTGCATACTTAAAATTAATACCGGCAAACCGGGTTTTTCGTCTTTGAGCAGTTTAATAACTTCTAAGCCATTGGGCTCAGGCATGGTCAGATCACTGATAACAATATCCCATTCGGCAGTGCGGGTCATTTTCATTAGTTCTTTTCCATCTTTTACCTCTGTAATAAATACATCAGCAAATTCGTCTTCCAGAATATCTTTTAACCCCCGCCTTACTATTGCATGATCATCAGCAATAAGAATACGCAAACCTGTGGACATAATTTATGTTTAATGTCAAATTAACTCTTTAAATTTAAATAAGGTTGAATTCGTATTTGCTACTCTTCTGAAAGAGGTACAATGGCAGATTTTAATTGATCTTATAAGAAATCAATAATCATTAATCGATAGCTTTTTAGCAGGTAATGCCCGATTTCCTTGAAGTGATTTGTTGTTTTAGCTATAAACGGTTAGTTTTCTTCAACAAATCGAGAACAAATATACTTGATTTTTATCCAATTGCTTTCATCACTACCACAGGTTTTGTAAATTTGTACAAAATAAAGGAGAAATATTTTTAGTGCAGACTTCTTCCAGGAATATTGCCGCCGCCATTGATGCCGAGCTAGAAAAGCAGGAAATCCTGAAACGATACAGGGCGTTGCTCAGAGCATGTCGCCCAAATATTGATAAAGGGGATAAAAAGAAGATCAGATCCGCCTTCGACCTTGCTTTAGAGGGTCATAAGGATATGCGCCGCAAATCCGGTGAACCCTATATCTATCATCCAATTGCTGTTGCTCAGATTGTGGCAGAGGAGATCGGACTTGGTACCACAGCCATTGTTTGTGCTTTACTTCATGATGTAGTGGAAGATACCCATTATACTCTTGAGGATATGGAGCGGATGTATGGTAAAAAGGTGGCAGGGATTATTGACGGGCTAACCAAAATTTCCGGCGTTTTTGATCATAAAAGCTCTTTACAGGCCGAGAATTTCCGAAAAATGCTGCTCACTATGAGCGATGATGTGCGGGTAATCCTCATAAAACTGGCCGATCGACTGCATAATATGCGAACGCTGGATAGTATGCCCCGTGATAAGCAGCTGAAAATTGCTTCTGAAACAGCCTACCTTTATGCACCTTTGGCTCACCGACTGGGACTTTATGCCGTTAAAACAGAGCTGGAGGATCTCGCTTTAAAATATACAGAACCGGAGGTTTATAATACCATTGCAACAAAACTCCAGCAATCGAAAAAGGAACGCGATGCTTTTATCAAAGAATTCACCAAGCCTATTAAAGACTCGCTTGATAAGGAAGGATTTAATTATGAGATAAAAGGACGACCGAAATCGTTGCATTCCATCTGGAATAAAATGAAGATTCAGAGTGTCTCTTTTGAAGAGATATATGACCTTTTTGCTATCAGAATTATCATTGACTCTCCTTATGAAACTGAAAAATCAGATTGCTGGAAGGTATATTCTATTGTCACCGATTATTTTACCCCTAATCCTGACAGATTACGCGACTGGGTTTCTACACCTAAAGCAAACGGATATGAATCGCTGCATACCACAGTGATGAGCAAGGAGGGAAAATGGGTAGAAGTCCAGATTCGCTCAGAACGGATGAATGAAATTGCGGAAAAAGGTTATGCAGCGCATTGGAAATACAAAGAATCTAATCAGGAGAATGCCCTTGATGAATGGATTGGACGTATACGGGAGATGCTGGAGAATCCGGAGTCAAATGCACTTGATTTTATTGATGATTTTAAGCTCAATCTTTTTGCTGATGAGATATTTGTGTTTACTCCCTCCGGTGAAATAAGAACCTTGCCTGTTGGAAGTACTGCCCTTGATTTTGCCTATGAGATCCATACTGATATTGGTGCAAAATGTATTGGTGCGAAGATAAATCATCGTCTGGTGCCTATTTCTCATAAACTGGATAGTGGCGATCAGGTAGAAATTCTCACTTCATCGAAACAGCATCCTAAAGATGATTGGCTTGGATTTGTGATTACAGCGAAAGCTAAATCAAAAATTAAAACGGCACTTAAAGATGAGAAGAAGCAATTAGCAGAAGATGGCAAGGAAATATTTGAACGAAAGTTCAAGAATCTCAAAATCGCAGATGCAAAACTTAATATTTATGAGTTATTGCTTTTTTATAAGCTTTACAATGCCATGGATTTTTATCATCGAATTGCGCTTGGTGCCATTGATCTAAAAAATCTGCGCGATTTCTTTGAGCAAAAAGAAGCCGGCAAGCTACCTGCTCCGGGCAAAGTGGAACATCAAACGTTTGATGAAATCGTTCGTAATGTAAGGGGTAAATCAGATATGCTCGTTATTGGTGAGGGGCTGGAGAAAATTGATTATAAATTATCTCCCTGCTGTAATCCGATTCCCGGTGATGATGTTTTTGGGTTTATCACAATTAATGAAGGGATAAAGATACATCGTACGAACTGTCCCAATGCAATACAACTGATGTCGAATTATGCATACCGTATAGTTAAAGCACGTTGGTTTGATCAGCAGCAGATTGCATTTCTTGCCGGAATAAAAATTACCGGAATGGATGACGTAGGTGTAGTAAATAATATTACCAAAGTAATTTCCAGTGAACTAAAAGTAAATATTCGTTCGTTAAATATTGAAAGTGTAGATGGTTTATTTGAAGGAACCATTATGCTTTTTGTACATGATACTGAACATCTTCATATTTTAATGAAGCGATTGAAAAATCTTAAAGGTATTATTAAGGTGGCTAGAGTTGATTAATTGGATATATATATAACGATGCAAACAGGAGATAGCATTCAACCCAAGGTAAAGAAGGTACTGGAAGATTACCTGGAAGAAAATCACCTGCGCAAAACTCCGGAGCGATTTGCCATCTTACAAGTTATTTACGATTTAAATGATCACTTTGAAGTGGATAGCTTATATGAATTAATGAAATCACGGAAGTACAATATCAGTCGTGCCACCATTTACAACACCATTGAGCACCTTCTAGCCTGTGACCTTATTACCCGACATCAGTTCGGGAAGAATCTCGCCTTGTTTGAACGTTCCTATGCCTATAAACAGCATGATCATCTGATCTGCAACGAGTGCGGTAAAGTTATGGAGTTCTGTGATCCCCGTATCCAGCAGATTCAGAATATGATGGGCGATATCCTGAACTTTGATGTTACCCATCACTCCCTGAATTTATACGGTAAGTGCCGCCAACTCAATGAGAAAGGCTTTTGTGAGCATCTTCAGAAAAAACAGGTAAATTTGAACCCTTCTTAAAAAAAACAACATGGAGTTCGGATACAAGATTAAAGGAAAGGATAAATACACTTTAGTGGAGTTATCTGGTAACCTGATGGAAAGGAATCAGGCAAATGAATTAATTGATGAGATCAATAACAATATTGGAAAGAATTCATTAAACTTCGTTATTGATCTCGGGGGATTTAAATATATGAATAGTACCGGTTTAAATGTGTTGTTGAATATTTTATCAGTTGCACGCAAATCAGGAGGGGAGGCAGTGATTTGTAATGTACCGGAGAAAATCAAAACTTTGCTCGTTATCACTAAACTGGTAAATGTTTTTTCTGTTACTGATAACGAGGAGATGGCTTCAAAGGTTTTTCTGAATTAATTTGATAATTTTAATAACGAATGTAATATTATATATATGAAAGCTGATGTATTATTAGGGCTGCAATGGGGTGATGAAGGGAAAGGTAAAATTGTTGATGTGCTTGCACCACGCTATGATGTAATTGCCCGTTTCCAGGGAGGACCAAATGCCGGTCATACATTGGAATTCGAAGGCATTAAACATGTACTGCATACAATTCCTTCCGGAATATTTCATCCCTCTAAAATCAATGTGATTGGTAATGGCGTAGTGATTGATCCGGTTACTTTTAAGAAAGAAGTAGATGCTCTTACAAAAATGGGAGTGGATATCCGTAAAAATCTTTTTATATCCCGTAAAGCACATTTGATTTTGCCTACACATCGTTTGCTTGATGCTGCCTCAGAATCTTTGAAAGGAAAGGAAAAGATAGGAAGCACATTGAAGGGCATAGGTCCTGCTTATATGGATAAGACCGGAAGAAATGGTTTACGCGCAGGAGATATTGAACACAGTGCTTTTAAATCACGCTATGATGCATTAGTGGCTAAACATCGTGACTTGCTTTCCTTCTATAATTACCAGTATGATCTTGCACCACTGGAAGTGGAATTTTTTGAAGGAATTGAACTCCTGAAATCTATGACCTTTATTGATAGTGAGTATTTGTTGAATAACTATCTTGATAACGGTAAAACAATGCTTGCAGAAGGTGCTCAAGGCTCCCTGCTGGATATTGACTTCGGATCTTATCCTTTCGTTACTTCATCTCATACGATAACATCAGGTACCTGTATCGGATTAGGTCTGGCTCCGTCAAGAATAGGGGAGGTGTATGGTATTTTTAAAGCATATTGCACACGAGTAGGAAGCGGGCCTTTTCCAACAGAGCTGGATAATGCAACCGGTGAAGAAATGCGAAAACAAGGTAATGAATTTGGCTCTACAACCGGTCGTGCGAGACGCTGTGGCTGGCTCGATCTGCCTGCACTGAAGTATGCCATTATGCTCAATGGAGTAACGCAATTGATTATGATGAAACCGGATGTGTTGAGCGGATTTCAGTCACTCAAAGTATGTACACATTATATATATAAAGGTGAAACCATTTCCCATATGCCTTTCGATATTGTAAACAATGATATTACTCCTGTATATACAGAAATGAAAGGATGGAATCGTGATATTTCTAAACTTACAGATGCAGAAGAAATGCCAATGGAGCTGATGGATTATATTGCATATATTGAAATGGAAACATCATTGCCGGTAACTATTGTTTCCGTTGGACCGGACAGAAAGCAAACATTACACAGACAACTGGCCGTACGTTAACCTAATTATTTTTTGATATTTCTGATAAAATGTACCGTTAGATTTTGGTTGCAATTATGCTGCCTGATCGTATATTGTTTTTTGATAATCCCCTTTAATGGTTATGCACAAAAGACACAACGAGTGGAAATTGTTCAGGCAAATACACTGGAGGGAAAACGTATTAACGGTGAAGAGGTTCGTCAGTTAACGGGTGATGTAATTTTCCGTCAGGAGAATACACTGATGTATTGCGATAGTGCGCATTTCTTCGAAGCATCAAACAGTATTGATGCTTTTGGAAATATCAGAATTGAAGGGCCCAGCACTAAAATGAAAGGGAAGACGCTGCATTACGATGGCAATACAAGGCAGGCTGTAATCAGTAAAGACGTTGTGCTTACTGATGGTAAGATGAATCTTTCTACCGATATTTTAAATTATAATACGGAAACGGAAGTAGCAGATTATTCCACCGGAGCAAAAGTGGTTGATAATGATAATGTGCTTACCAGTAAGAAAGGATATTACTTCACTAAGGAAAAAATGGTTTTTTTTAAGGATGATGTTGTTCTTACCAATCCAAAATATATTATGCATTCTGATACTTTGAAGTATTATACTCCAACGGCAACTTCCTATTTTTATGGACCATCATATATAAATAGTACAGGCCGGGATAGTTCCTATATATATTGTGAATATGGCTGGTACAATACTAAAACAGAGAAGTCCTATTTCACTAAAGGGTCCTATATACAATCAAAATCCAACCGGTTGGCCGGGGATAGTATACTCTATGACAGACTAGCAGGGCTGGGAAGAGCTTTTGGAAATGTGATGATTGAAGATACAGTACAGAAAGTAATTATCTCCGGAAATTATGCCTACTTAAATGAATTAACGCATCGATCTTTAGTAACAGGTAGAACACAACTCATTAAAATATTTGATACTGATTCACTTTATCTGCACGCAGATACACTTTATGCGATCGAAGACACATCAGCTAAACAAAAGAGTTATTTTGCCTTTAAACATGTAAGAATTTTTAAGAATGATTTGCAAGGGAAATGTGATAGTCTGGTTTATACCACCATCGACTCCACCATGCGCTTTTATAATGATCCTGTACTATGGAATAATGCCAATCAGCTGACTGCAGATTCCATTTCCTTATTGCTGGCAGGTGGAAAAATTCAGCAGATGTTTTTAAAACAAAACTCCTTCATTAATGCACAGGAAGACTCCCTTCGGTTTAATCAGGTCAGGGGGAAGGATATTACAGGCTATTTTGAAGAAAATAAACTTAAAAAAATCCATGTGCTAGGTAATGGGCAAACTATCTATCACATCCGTAATAAAAAGAAGCAGATTACCGGAGTAAACAGAGCAGAATGTAGTGACCTTTTTATTTTTATTAATGAAAATGAGATTCAGCGAATTTCTTTGATATATAAACCGGATGCTATTTTATTTCCTGTTAAGGAAACGAACCCGTTAGAGATGCGTCTGAAAGGATTTGAATGGAGAGCAGCAATTCGTCCTCTTTCAAAAGATGATATTTTTATCTGGAAGTAACGTGTTATCCAACTGCCTGACAGAAGGAATAAATGATAACCATACTTTTATTGTGCACCAAATACTTTTTTCAAAATATCAGATATTCGTGCTGCCGGATCCTGTCTGATTTTTAACTCTTCCTGTGCAACCAGTTTAAAAAGGCCTTCGATTGCTTTCTGGGTAACATATTCTTCCAGATTTGGATTTACTTTCTTTACCATCGGTAGCTTATTATACTTCGTAAAAAGTGGCTTCCAGTATTTGGTAATTTGTACTTTCTTTAGTGAGTTGGAAATAACAGGCTTAAATTCATTTGTCAGATTAGTGGTGGTATTTCTTTTCAGATATTGTGTTGCTTCATCATTACTTCCTTTAAGAATTGTTAGCCCATCCTGAATAGTAAGACCTTTAATGGCAGCAATAAAAATTGGAGCAGCTTTATTAGCAGCATCTTCTGCCGCACGGTTCAGCTGAACCTCAAAAGCCTTCACTTGTTTGCTCATACCAACCGATTTTAAGGTCGACATCATTTCTCTGGTCTCCGCAGGGTAAGGGATTTTAATAAGGGGATTCTTATAAAATCCATCCACTTTTGAGGACTGCTGGCTGGCATTAGTACTGCCAACGGAAAGTGCCTCTTTTAACCCGGCGGTAATATCAGCATTGCTAAGGCTGTTTGCACTTATTATTGAATTTGCAGAATTAATGATTTGGTTAAGCGTTTGAGACTGAGTGGGCAATGATGCCAGGATCAGCGACAAGAGAATAAATAAGTTTTTCATGGATATAGATTTTGTAGCGGTGCTGACAAAGATATTGCCATCATATACACGGTGCATTTGATGTTCACAACTACTTCATACTTTTGCCATCCTCAATTATTGAATAAGCTAATATAGTAAAAGTATGAAAGCAGAAATTATTACAATAGGTGATGAATTACTCATAGGGCAGGTAGTAGATACCAACTCAGCGTGGATGGGACAACAGTTGAATGAGCATGGGATTAAAGTACATCAGATTACCTCTGTGTCCGATGAGGAAACGCATATTCTGGATGCACTGACAGAAGCGGCAATGCGTGCTGACCTGATTTTGATAACAGGTGGGCTGGGACCTACAAAAGATGATATAACCAAAATAACTTTGTGCAAATACTTTAATACCCAACTCGTTTTTAATGAGGAGGCTTTTGAAAACCTGAAGACCATTTTTAGCCGTTTCGGTCGGGAGATAACACCACGCAACCGTACACAGGCAGAAGTGCCGGAAAATTGTACCCCTCTGATAAATAAAAGAGGTACAGCCTCCGGTATGTGGTTTGAAAATAACGGGAAAGTATATGTTTCCATGCCCGGAGTTCCTCACGAAATGAAGGCAATGATGACCAATGATGTGCTGCCAAAAATCAAAGAACGATTTGTAACACCATTCATCTTGCATAAAACAGTACTTACTCAAGGTATCGGTGAAAGTTTCCTGGCGGATAAGCTGGTACAGTTTGAAGAAGAACTTCCACCGGCATTTAAATTAGCTTACCTGCCTGCATCAAGTATTGTTCGACTTCGTTTAACTGCAATGGGTGATGAAATTACGATTCGCAAAACAATGGATGTGCAGTTTGAAAAGCTGTTAGCAGTTGTTCATCCTTATATGTTTGGAGTTGATGAGGATTCATTGGAAGTAATAATCGGGAACCTTTTAAAGACCAAAAACAAAACAGTTTGTACTGCTGAAAGTTGCACAGGTGGTTATGTTTCCCATCTTATTACTAAAGTAGCAGGTAGCTCTGAATATTTTGTAGGTTCAACGATCACATATTCTTATCCAAGTAAAACAAAATTATTAAATGTACCTGCTGATTTATTGGAAAAACGCGGAGCAGTAAGTGAGGAAGTCGCAAAAATTATGGCAGCAGAAGCACTGAATTTGCTGGGTGCTGATTACTCTATTTCAACAACAGGAATTGCAGGTCCCGGTGGAGGAACAACAGATAAACCGGTAGGCACTGTATGGATTGGAATTGGAAGCAAGAGTGGAGTAACCGCTAAAAAGTTTCAACTGGGAGGTGATCGTTCACGTAATATTGAAATGACGGCAATTTATGCATTGAATATGCTGCGCAAAGTTTTGATCGAAGAAAATTAATCTACTATAATGATCCTACTTTCTAATGGTCGGAAAATCCGAAATCAAATTATGATTATGATGCTGACAACATTTGCATTTCAGTCCAATGCACAACCCGGATGCACCGATCCTCAGGCATTAAATTATAATGCCAATGCAATAGTTAATGATGGCTCCTGTTTATATGCTAACACGTCCTTGCAATTGGCCCCATTAACAACATTACAAACTCCTCTGCTTAATGAATGTTCCGGTATTATGAGTCTTGATGGTAATTTATGGGTACACAATGATAATACCGATATTAATTTATACAAAATTGATTCGCTTACCAATATAGTTTTTGATTCAATAAAGATTACAAGTACTATCAATACAGATTGGGAAGATATTAGCTATGCTGATAGTTTTGTTTTTGTTGGGAATTTTGGAAACAACTTCGGGGATAGAACCAATCTGCAAATACTACGCTTTCCTGCTGCATATTTAGATTCGTCAAACAATGCGATAATTGATAGTATTTGTTATAGTTATCCGGATCAGGTTTCCTTCACTTCAGCTTTGAATAATACATCATTTGATTGTGAAGCATTTTTTGTTTACAAAGATTCATTGCATCTTTTTACAAAGGACTGGGTTACATTATGGACGAAACATTATAAAATAGCTGCAATCCCCGGAACATATATAGCGGAATTAGTAGATAGTTTTAATGTAAATGGACTGATAACATCTGCAGCAATTCAAAATGATAGTTTAATAGTGTTGCTTGGATATAATCTTTCCGGTACAGGTACTGCATTCTGTTGGATGTTGAATGATTTTCAGGCTGGTTCATTTTTCAGCGGTAATAAAAGAAAATTTTCATTGGGCTCCGTCCTTTCAACCGGGCAAGTAGAGGGATTAACTTTCAATGGAAATAAAAAAGGATTAATTACCAATGAAAAAACTCTTTCGATTATTCCCGCCCAACTAAAGTCATTTGATCTGAATCCCTATCTAACAACACCCTCATCAATTTATATTAACAACGAAAATAAAATTGTCTTCCCCGGACAGGTTACCGAATCACTTCAATTTAACTTACCTTATGAAACAAGCATACAATTAATAAGCATCATCAATTCAGCCGGAAAGATTGTTTATTCAAATACCTCAACATCTGAAATAAACATAAACACCTCCAACTTTTCAGAAGGCATTTATCATTGCACCATAAATAATGCAGATAACAAATCAATTAATTTTTCTTTTGTTAAAGTAAAGTAAATAGAAACTTTTTTGCTAAACACATACCCATAAACTACGCTTAGTCTGGAACAGGCTATGACGAGTTAATTGTATCTATTTCTATATTTGCCGCATGAATAGAATCAGTATTGCCATCATCCTTTGTCTGGTGTTTTTTTCTTCCTGCATTACTTTACAGGAGCCTCAGGTTAAAACAATTAATAATGTAAATGCAGTGGGCATGCTTTCCGGGCATCCTAAAATCACCTTTGATGTAGTTGTTTATAATCCAAACTCCATTGGTTTAACTATTACCGACTTTAAACTAAATGTGCTCCTGGGAAAGAAATCTCTGGCAGATCTTACTAATGCCAGTCCTTATTATGTAGCACCTAAAGCTGATGCCACCGTTCCTATGGTCATAGCACCAACGGCCGAGCAACTCGGTTTATGGCTGGAAGCAAGCCTTAACGGATTGGGCCAAAAAGACGAAGAAAAGTTCAATGGAGTAGGGTCCTTAAAGGTCAGGAAGTTCCTTTTTAGCAAGACGATCCGCTTCAGGTTCTGAAATATTACCCGATTTAATTGTTATAAATTGAAAATCAATAGGATATGTTTTCCTTGTTTTGTAAATGAAAACACATATTCTCATTGCTCCGTTGAAAAAAATTTGTAGGTTTGCCACCCCAATTAAAAATTGTCATGTCAAAAGTGTGTGATTTAACCGGAAAGAGTTCTATTGTTGGTAACAATGTGAGTCATTCAAACCGTAAAACCAAGCGTCGTTTTAATCCGAATTTGCAGGTTAAGAAGTTTTTTATGCCGGAAACCGGTGAGTGGATTACCTTAAAGGTATCAACTTCTGCAATTCGTACTATCAACAAAATTGGTATTACAGAAGCAATAACCAGAGCCATCGTAAAAGGCAAAATATAAGGAAGAGTAATTCTTTTGCCGTAACCGGTAATCTAGTTCGTTTGATTAATTTTGAATCATGAACAGGTTACCGGTTATTATTTTACTGCTATTTATCAGTCATTTTTCCGTTGCACAATGGGACGATAAAGATGTTTTACCATCAGAATTTCATCAGAACAGACGGGACGCTTTAAGAGCATTACTTCCTCCCAATAGTGCTGCCATTCTATTCTCTAATCCTCTGCGAAACCGTTCTAATGATGTGGATTATGCCTATCATCAGGATCCTGACTTTTATTATTTGACAGGGTATATGGAGCCTGATGCCATGGTTGTTATTTATAAGGAAGAACAAACTATCGGAGCTCTTGTTACTAATGAAATATTGTTTGTACAGGAGAGAAATCCTGACAGAGAAATATGGACAGGACAGCGGCTTGGTGCAGAAGGTGCTTCATCCCGTCTTAAATTAAAAACGGTTTACAATAACAGTGAGTTTAAATATGCTGAACTCAATCTCGATAAACTGCAATATCTTTTAATCACATGGCCGAAGGATCCAAATGCTTCACAAGGCGAAAAATGTGATTTGTTAAAACTTACTGAAGAGCTGAAAAAGAAAATAAGCGCAGCGCAAATCAAAGTCAGCAAAAATGATCTAAAGATTCTGACAGCCCAGCTGAGAGAAGAAAAGCTGCCTGCTGAAATGGAGCTTTTGAGAAAAGCAATTAATATCACAGCAAAGGGCTTTCTGGAAATGATTAAAAACGTTAAGCCCGGAATGAAAGAATATCAGGTTCAGGCAAATGGGGAATATGTTTTTAAAACACTAGGAGCCGAAGATCAGGGTTATGGTGCCATTTGCGGAGGTGGCCACAATGGATGTGTGCTGCATTATACATTTAACAGAAAAGAACTTACGGCTGACGATATGATTCTGGTGGATATGGGTGCTGAGTATCATGGTTATACTGCCGATGTTACCCGGACTTTTCCGGTGGATGGTCATTTTTCGGAGCAGGAAAGAGCGGTTTATCAGCTTGTTTATGATGCGCAGGAAGCAGGGTTTAAAGCTTGTCAGCCGGGCAATTCATTCAGGAGTCCCCATGAAGCTGCATTTGAAGTCATAAGCAAAGGCCTTAAAAAACTGGGGATTACTAAAGATGAAAACGAGACCAAAAAGTACTTCATGCATGGAACCTCCCATTATCTGGGCCTGGATGTACATGATCCAGGTACTTTCGGGCCGTTAAAACCCAACAGCGTAATTACAGTAGAACCAGGTATTTACATTCCTGAAGGATCCCCTTGTGATAAAAAATGGTGGAATATCGGGGTGAGAATAGAAGACGACGTACTTATTACCAATAACGGTTATGAAGTGCTTTCAGGGCATTTGGCAAGATCCATTGCTGATATTGAGCACCTTTTTATCTCAGCAGAATAATCCGTTTTTTTGATCATTTTCCTGCTGGTATATTTAAATAATAAGTTTATCTTTGCCACCCATTTGAAAATAATAATAAGTAAAGATCATGGCTAAGAAAGGAAATCGTATTCAGGTGATCATGGAATGTACTGAGCATAAAGCAAGCAACATGCCCGGCACTTCGCGATACATCACTACCAAAAACAAAAAGAATACTCCTGATCGTCTGGAAATGAAGAAATTCAATCCGATTCTTAAAAAGATGACGGTTCATAAAGAGATTAAATAATTTAACAATTAATAAAGAACTTTAAATAACAGCATCATATGGCAAAGAAAGTAGTTGCAACGCTGAAATCAGGAAAAGGTAAAGAGTTTTCCAAAGTAATTAAAATGGTAAAATCACCTATCAATGGTGCTTACACTTTTAAAGAAGAAGTAGTGCATAACGACCACATTAAAGATTTCCTTAAAACGAAATAATTAATTGACGATATAAAAAGCGGCTTCTATCGAAAGGTAGAAGCTTTTTTTTTATTTTGAAATGCTATTCAGTAATTGGAAGTGATTTCATCAGTAATTAATAATAATATCTTGTTATAATTTATGGGCTTATTTGATTTTTTCTCTAAAGAAAAAAAGAAGGAAACTCTCGATAAAGGCCTTGAGAAAACGAGGGAGGGTTTTTTTTCCAAGCTCGCAAAGGCAATCATCGGTAAAACAACCGTTGATGAAAGTGTACTCGATAATCTGGAAGAAATTCTGGTTTCATCCGACGTTGGTGTGGAAACAACTTTGCGAATTGTTGATCGTGTGGAGAAACGCGTAGCAAAAGATAAATATACCAGCACCACAGAACTCAACCGCATTTTAAAAGAAGAAGTTGTTGCGTTATTGCAGGAAAATAATTCCGGAACGATAAGCGCAGAATGGCTGAGTGAACTACCTGCAAAACCGTATGTGATTATGGTAGTTGGCGTTAATGGCGTTGGTAAAACAACAACAATCGGTAAGTTAGCACATCAGTTTAAGGCTGCGGGTAAAAAAGTTATTCTGGGCGCAGCCGATACTTTTCGGGCTGCTGCTGTTGACCAGCTAACTATATGGTCAGAAAGAGCAGGGGTACCCATTGTCAGCCAGGGCATGGGAGCTGATCCTGCCTCAGTAGCATTCGATACTATCAGTTCCGCAGTAGCGCAGGGTATTGATGTTGTGATTATAGATACAGCAGGCCGACTTCATAATAAGGTGAACCTGATGAATGAGCTGAATAAAATAAAAAGAGTAATGCAGAAGGTGATCCCTGACGCCCCTCATGAAATACTCCTGGTGCTGGATGCCTCAACCGGCCAGAATGCATTTGAACAGGCCAAACAATTTATTGCCGTTACTGAAGTAAATGCCCTTGCACTCACTAAACTGGATGGAACTGCAAAGGGAGGTGTAGTTATTGGTATCTCCGATCAGTTTAAAGTGCCGGTTAAATATATTGGAGTGGGTGAGAAGATTGAAGATCTTCAGTTATTTAATCGTGATGAATTTGTAACTTCACTCTTTGAATCCTGATGATTATGAAATGGAAATTATGTTTCAGTGTGTTATTCCTATCGCTGCAGATGTCTGCTCAGCAGTTTTCTGTATTTATTTCTGATAACAGAGGAAGTCAGAATCTTTCCTATAACTACACGATAACAAATGACAGTCTTATTATTACCGGCTTATCCGATTATGGGAAAACAGAGGTGAATTACCTGAGTAAAAAACATTCGAAGGAGCAGATAAAATCTCTTAAAATTTTTTTCAAGACTTTTTTGATTGATAGTATTCACGAGTCATATGCAGGGGAGTTCACCAATTTTACTTACATTACTGCTGAACATTGCCCTCGTGTTATTGAATTAAAAATGTATGTAGACCATAAAAAAGTTTTTACTAAAATAACAAATGCATATGTTAAATATTTGTCTCCGTTTTTTGATGAGATAGATGCAATATTACCGGAGGAAGTACAATTTAAATTGCAACCTGATGATTTTGGTGCAACCTATTAATAGATGTTAAACCGAAATTCTAATTGTCACATTCATGCGAAGTAAAACCAACAGACCCAATAAGATCAATGTAGTGACACTGGGATGTTCTAAAAATCTTGTTGATTCTGAAGTTCTGATGGGGCAACTCCGCGCGAATAATATGGATGTGGTTCATGAGAAGGATATTGATGCTAATATTATTGTAATTAACACCTGCGGCTTTATTGATAATGCAAAGCAGGAAAGTATTGATACTATTCTTCACTATGCCCGTGAAAAGGAAAAAGGGAATATCGATAAACTCATTGTTACCGGTTGTCTTAGTGAACGCTACAAACCGGATCTGGAAAAGGAAATAACGAACGTTGATGCCTATTTCGGCACCCGTGATCTTCCGCGTCTTCTTCAAACATTAGGTGCAGATTATAAACAGGAATTAATTGGTGAACGTTTGCTTACCACTCCTGTTCACTATGCTTATATGAAGATAAGTGAAGGTTGCGATCGTCCTTGTTCTTTTTGTGCCATACCGTTAATGCGTGGCAAACATATTTCAAAACCAATGGAAGAGTTGGTGAAGGAAGCAACCATACTTGCAACCAATGGTACAAAGGAGTTATTGTTAATTGCTCAGGATTCTACTTATTACGGTCTTGATATATATAAAGAAAGACGCCTTGCCGAATTGTTAAAAAGATTAAGTGATGTAGATGGTATAGGCTGGATTCGTTTGCATTATGC
>JANOBN010000690.1:0-4239 GCA_031411675.1 Bacteroidota bacterium
AAAAAGTGTAACAGGAAAATGGTCACTGGTAGTGTTTGTTGCTTGTGCTTTAAGTTTCTTTATCTATGTACCTGACTTTTCTCATTATGTCGCTAATGATTATATCAGAGGAGCTTATCATGATTTCTCTGCATTAAACTATTATTTCATTAATGTTTTTCAGCTGGATAAACTTGCGGCTTTTGATGATAAGGCAATATCGACAATTTTTACGACCAATACAGGTTACATGGTAATGCGGTTTATAGCATTTAGTTATACTTATCACTATCTCAACTGGTTTAGTAAAACATCTATAATTAAGTGGCATGAAGTAGAAAAAAAATATCTGATAGTTACTTTGTTATTATGGATTGCGGCAATAGGTATTTACCGTTATGATTATCAAACAGGTTTAAAATTCCTTTTCTTCCTAAGCTTCCTACATGTGTTTCTGGAGTTTCCTTTAAATTGCAAAACTATTATTGATCTGGGTAAAGAGATGAAGAATTTTCGTCTTGCCAGGAACTGAAAATCCCCTCTATGACTTTATTCATTATTCTTATTACCGTAATAGCTTCATTGCTTGCATTTTCCAGTCCGCAAATAATGTCAAGATGGATGTTTAATCCATATACCGTCTATAAAAAAAATGAATGGTGGCGATTTTTTACCAGCGGATTAATCCATTCTGATTTTATGCATCTTGGTTTAAACATGTTGGTATTCTACAGCTTCGGACAGGCAGTTGAATATTATTTTGATGATATTTTTGATGCAAGAGGCGGTTATTATTTTGTCATATTATATCTTGGAGGAATGTTAATCAGCAGTGCTCCCACTTATAGTAAACAAAAAAGCAATTACTTATACAATTCATTGGGCGCTTCCGGTGCTGTGTCCGCTATACTATTTGCGGCAATAATGTTGAACCCCTGGAACCAAGTATATATAATGGGTATTTTTGGTTTGCCCGGAATAGTGTTCGGACCGCTTTACCTATTCCTGGAACACCGGATGTCAACCAAAAGCAACGACAATATTAATCATGATGCACATTTTTGGGGTGCAGTTTTTGGCTTTCTGTTTCCTATTCTTTTAAAACCTGAACTGGGACTGGATTTCATTAAAATAATAACAAAAGGACCATGAAAGGCACGTTGTATGCCCCATTGAATACTTTAAATGAATCTGTAGAACTAAAAGAGATCTATTACAACCGTGCTTTTTTGTATGGTGATGGTTTTTTTGAATCCATGCGGTGGCATAAAGAAAAAATATTTTTTTATGATGATCATTTCAAAAGAATTAGAAAATCGTTTGCAATACTCAAGCTGAATGATACCGGTTTGGAGAAAGATTTACTGCAAAAACAAATTGAAACAGTAATTAAAAATCAAAACATAAATACCGATGCAAGAGTCCGGCTTACTTTTTTCCGCATCGCTGAAGGGTTTTATGCTCCTGAAAAAAGTACTACAGGCTTATTAATCCAGGCCAAAGAATGGGAGAACAACAACTACTTGCTAAATGAAAAACCGGTAATCATGGGTTTTTATCGCGACCATTATAAAAATCGCAGCTCACTTTCCAATATTAAATCATTGAACAGTTTGGTTTATGTACTTGCAGGCATTCATGTAAAGGAAAATAATTGGGATGATGCAGTTTTACTAAATGATATTGGTAACGTTTGTGAAGCAACTTCTTCTAATATTTTTATGGTTAGCAATGATATTATTTACACACCACCATTAAGTGAATGTTGTGTTGGCGGTGTTATGCGTCAACAGGCAACACGGCTATCAGAAAAAGCAGGAATTAGGTTAATTGAAAAACCAATTTCCCCCAATGAGTTGCTTTCTGCCGATGAGGTTTTTCTTACCAATGGAATCAGAGGTTTTATAACAGTTGGAAAATGTGAAGAGAAGATTTACAAAACAGAAATCATAAAACAATTTGTTATAGCTCTAAATACTATTTAATAATTCTTATTGTAGTTTTTCCAGAATTTCCATCCAGCGAAGAATATTATCTTCCAGTTTCTTCTCCAGCATTTTATATTCATTGCTAACATTCACCAATTCATGATGATCACCCAAGCCGGAAGTCATTTTTTCCAGCAATTGCTTCTTACGATTCTCCAGCATGTTGATATTCTTCTCCAGATCATCCGCTTCTTTTTGATCTTTATAGGTGAGTTTCTTTTTATTGGAAGGAGTTGATTTTACCTCTGGTACTTTTGTTGCTTCAGTTTTCTTTTTAGCAGCAGTACTTTCAGCATCACTTCTGTAGTCAGAATAATTACCATGAATATCTTTCACCTTGCCATTACCTTCTAGTACAAACACATGATCTACCAGTCTGTCCATGAAATAACGATCATGAGTTACCATCAATAAACATCCCTGATAATTCAATAAAAATTCTTCCAGCGTATTTAGCGTTACAATATCCAGATCATTGGTTGGTTCATCCAGTATCAAAAAATTAGGATTCTTAAGCAGGATGGTTAACAGGTACAATCTTTTTTTCTCTCCACCACTAAGCTTGGAAACAAATGAATGTTGTTTAGTTCCGGTAAATTGAAAATGATTCAGGAACTGAGAAACAGTAATCCAGTTTCCATCACCTGTTTCAACGTACTCTGCAATATCTTTAACAACCTCTAAAACTCTTTTATCTTCCGGCAACGAAATCCCATCTTGTGAATAGTAACCAAATACCACCGTCTCCCCTGCTTTTATCTTTCCTTCATCAGGTTTAACTAAACCCATAATCATATTGAGCAGTGTAGATTTGCCACTGCCATTTATTCCAATAATCCCGATCTTCTCCCCTCTCTTAAAAGTATAAGCAAAGTCCTTTAATAATACCTGTTTTCCAAAACTTTTGCCAATGTATTCCAGCTCCAGTATTTTACTTCCCAATCGGCTCATCTGCATGGTAATTTGCATCTTGGCACTATCGAGTTTTGTCTTGGCAACTTCTTCTATTTCATAAAAACTATCCTGTCTGGCTTTTTGCTTTGTTCCTCTTGCTTTCGGTTGACGTCGCATCCATTCCAGCTCCCTGCTATATATATTCCGCGCTTTATCAACAGTGGAGCGTTCACTTGCTTCTCTTTCATCTTTGCGTTGCAAATAATAAGCATAGTTGCCCTTATATATAAAAAGTGTATTGTTATGAAGCTCCGTTATTGTATCACAAACACCATCCAGAAAATAACGGTCGTGAGTAATTAATATCATAGGCTTGTTCATCCGGTTCAGATAATTCTCCAGCCATTCAATCATATCAAGATCCAGATGGTTAGTAGGCTCATCCAGCAACAACAAATCATGATCTTCAATCAACAACCTTGCAAGTGATATTCGCTTTTTCTGTCCTCCGGAAAAGAATTCAACGGTTTTATCCAGATCATGAATCCCGAGTTTTCCTAAAACTTCAACTGCTCTTGTTTCATAATCCCAGCCATTGTTACTATCAATATAATCCGTTAATCGCTGTAACTCTGCCTGATCAGCCTTTTCGCCCAATTCAATCAATTTCTCATATTCACCAATGGCATGTAATAAAGGATGCTCGGGAGGAAAAATGCAATCCAAAGCAGTTAAGCCTGCCGTAAAAGTGGGATCCTGATCCAGATAACCAATCCGTAAGTCACTGCGTTTGGATACTTTACCACTGTCAGGCTTCTCCCTTCCGGCAAGAATTCTTAATAAAGTTGTTTTTCCACTGCCATTGGCCGCAATGATGGCCATTTTTTGCCCTTCACTAATGGAAATATCAATATCGGTAAATAACGGCTTTTCGCTATACGATTTTGACAGTTTTTCTGCCGTAAACACATTCATGCGGCGAATTTAGCAGTAATAACGCAAAGTACAGGCTTCAATTACTTTTAAATTAGGAATGATATTTAATGGGATAATATTGATCATCCTTGATTTAACAACTATTTGATGATGCTTAATAATTAATTTTGCAACATGCCAGTAGAAATAAGAAAAGCAACAGAAATAGATTTAAAAGTGATACATCAGCTGGCTTCCTCCATCTGGAGAAAACATTATCCGGGAATTATTTCCAATGAGCAGATTGATTACATGTTGAAAAAAATGTATTCTGCTGATTCACTCCTTCAACAATTAAAAGATGGACATGAATTTTATCTGGCAGCGGTAAATCAGAACCCCATCGGATACTATTCCTACACAGAAACCACATCCGGCAAATACTTTCTGCACAAACTTTACA
>JANOBN010000691.1:0-2698 GCA_031411675.1 Bacteroidota bacterium
TAAAACTGTGCAATGAATTTTCGTAGTTGAAGTGCAAACGATACCTGCAATATTTCTGCTGGCAAAACAAAACCTATTTTTCCGCCCTTGTCTTTCAATAAAAGGGAAGAGCCGACAACAAACGAAACCCAAGCATTTGTGAGTTTAGAATAAGTCAAGCCTGCTTTTATAAAAATATCACCTGCCTCAACTTGTTGTTTTCTGTCAAAAAACTGATACCGTATATATGGCGGATTTCCTACAACTAAGTCGAAGCGTTGCAAAGTATTGTTGCAATAAGTATGGAAATCATCATTGATTATTTGCTTGTTTTTCAAAACAATTTTCTCTGCTTTTTGGGCTTCAATTTCATCAAACTCAATTGCTGTAATTGATTTGTATTTTGATTTTAACCCCTTCAACTGTTCAAGGAATACTCCATCGCCACAACTCGGCTCAAGTATATCAAAGTCAGTGCTTCCATTAATTCCCCATCGCAAAATAAATTCTGCAATAGGTTCAGGCGTATAAAATCCGCCCCTTAATTTTTCTGCTGTTGCGTTTTCAATTAGCTTCATACAATTCTTTGATTAATGGGATTAATGAATCATCATTGCCTAAATCATATAATTTGGCTAACAGCTTTTCTAAAGCGATTTTTTCTCTTGAAAACTGGCTTTGTAATGGAGTTAATGCTCTTTTGTTTCCAATGTTTGCATCAATTTCATCTTGAATTTTTATTAGTTCCTTTTGGATTTCTACAATTTTGTCGTGTAGTGCTTTATCCTTTGCGTTTGCAAAATCAATTTTACGGATAGGCAAATTGTTAAGAACCTTTGTTCCTCTTGCAAAATAACTTCCTCTAAAAATTTCACCCGTTAGGATTACGAACCACTCTACATATTTAGAGTTTAGAATGGCTTGAATGTAGTATGTGGAATAATCAAAATTGTCGGGCAATGTTATTGCACAATAACCAGCAGTGCCACCAGAGGTAAATAATGTTCCGTAATTATCAATAGCGTATTTATCTCCGCTTGATAATACACCAAGGATTATTTTTTCCCTCTTTCCTAAAATATTTAAACCCTGTTGTCTTCCGAATCTGTGCCATTCTTTTTTTGTTGCAGGTTCAGGTTTTATATCTCTTTTAGGATTGTTTAGAATGGCTTTATGCTTTTGGAAATAGTCAAAAGCCAATGGATATTTTTCCTGAATCGTTTTAAGCGGAATTATTTCAACTCCCTTTTTTGTGTTTTCGTAAGGGTAAATTACTCTTGCGTTTGGCTTGAAAGTTCTGTATGTATTTAAGTTGTCTTCGCCTGATGATGTTTGAAAATAGGGTTTGGTTATTGCCTTTTCAATTTTGTAGTCTACATTCTTTTTTGTGAAGTAGTAATGCTTTGCATCTTCCTTTGTCGGAATGAATATGTAAATTTCATTTGCACTTGTTTGAATGCCATTGAAAATATTGTCTTCGCCTACTAAATCAACCAACTTTATACTTTGAGCTGATATTTTAGTATATACGTTTGTTAGGTCGGGCGGAACTAATACCCAAACTTCATTGTCTAATTGATTCGTGTTTTTTGTTGCGTATTTAATGGCATTAGGCTCTCTTACTTTCCAACTTTTTAAACTCTTTACTTCTGCATACTGAAAAGTCTTTTGAGGTTTTTTATTTAAGATAAGCAAACAGGTATAAGTTGTTTTGTCTGCGAAAACTTGGTTCGCTCCAAACGAAACAATTGAATGTAAATAACCTTTGCTTGAAAGTTCTTCTCTTAGCTTTTTACCTGCTCCAACTTTGGTAAACTTGCTCGGGATTATATAACCTAAAATTCCATCAGCAGTTAATAAGTCCATTCCTTGCTCAACGAAAAGAAAATACTTGTCAAATTGCTTGTAAGCCGATGAATAATTTGATTTATAAAGAGGTAATTCAAGAGGGGTAATGTTTTTCATATCCTCCGACTTCATATAAGGCGGGTTGCCTACTATAACATCAAAACGGAGTTTTGAAAAATCAAATGGATTTATAATTACTTGGTCTTTCTTTTTGGCAACTTGTTTTGGATTCAACAAACTGTTGCCAAAGAAAATATTTTGCGAAAGGTCAGGTAAAACAGGCTTTGTAGCATTTGTAGAGTTTACATCTTCACTCTCTAAAAGTTTTAATAGTAAACCAAATTTTGTTGCTTCAACTGCATTGTAATCTTTGTCAACGCCAAAGATGCAATTCAATAGAAGTTCTCTTTTTATCTTGAATGGCAGTTTGTATGTATCAAGGTTTGTTTGAATGAGTTTTGATTTGTCATTTTTAAAATAGTAATCAATCAAAATATCATTCAGCAATTGAAATAGTTCTAATAAAAATGCTCCCGAACCGCAAGAAATGTCAGCGAATTTTAGTTTTAATATTTCTTTATCGGTCTTTCCTTGACACTTTACAAGAACTGTATTCCTTAAAATATCGCTGATAATAAAAGTTGGTGTCGTGATAATATCCCTATCAATATTTTCAGGCTTTTTTACCAAAGCGATAGCTTTGTTTTCTATTGCCAATTTTTCTGAAAGAAATATTTCATAGATACTTCCTAAAATGTCTGATGAAAAAACACTGAATGAATAAGGGCTTTCAGGATAATAAAGTTGTTTAATAATTGACCAAAAAACGGAACTAATATTTTCTATAATCTTATCTTTTAGTAATTGGTCA
>JANOBN010000692.1:0-1592 GCA_031411675.1 Bacteroidota bacterium
AAAAAAGGAATGTTTGAAGGTGATCTGGAAGAGGGGGAATTGGAAATAGGACAAATATCATCCACTATAAATAAAATTCAACCTGCAGCAGAAATAGTGAATGAGGTATGGAATGAATTTATAGCAACAAAACAAAAAATAAAACAACTCTGATATGGTGGAATTTGAAAAATATAAACTGGACAATGGACTCACAGTTATTATTCATGAGGATCGTTCAACTCCTTTAGTAGCAATAAATATTTTATACAAAGCAGGTGCGCGCGATGAAGATGAAAATCGAACCGGTTTTGCTCATTTATTTGAACATCTGATGTTTGGTGGTTCTGTTAACATACCAAATTATGATGAACCCTTGCAAAGAGCGGGAGGTGAAAATAATGCTTTTACCAATAATGACTTTACTAATTACTATCTCACTATTCCATCACAAAATGCAGAAACGGCATTTTGGCTGGAATCTGACAGGATGTTAAGTCTTGCCTTCACAGAAAAAAGTCTGGAAGTACAACGCAACGTAGTAGTTGAAGAATTCCGTCAGCGTTATTTAAATCAACCATATGGTGATGTGTGGTTGTTGTTACGTCCTCTTACCTATAAAGTACATCCTTACAAGTGGGCTACCATAGGTATAGAGCCATCTCATATAGAAAAGGCCTCACTCGATGAAGTAAAAGCATTTTTTAAGAAACATTATCATCCTTCAAATGCAATTTTATGCATCGCCGGCAATATCACTATTGAGGAGGCGAAAGCTCTTACCAAAAAATGGTTTGCGCCGATACCGGATAGTGGTATCAGCATAAAAAATCTTCCTGCAGAACCTGCTCAGGAAATGGCACGAACACTGACGGTAGAAAGAGATGTGCCTTATAGTAATATATATAAAGCATGGCATTGCTGTTCCCGTTTTGATACAGAATTTTATGCTACCGATTTGCTTTCTGATTTGCTTTCGCGTGGAAAATCGTCAAGATTATACCAAACGCTGGTAAAAGAAAAACGGCTTTTTGCAGAAGTTAGTGCATACATGCTCGGGGAACTTGACAAAAGTTTATTTGTTGTGGAGGGTAAATTAACTGAGGGTATTGACCCTGCTTCCGGCGTTAGAGCTATTGATATAGAGCTGGAAAAAATTAAACATTTTGATAACGAAACAGAACTTGAAAAAGTAAAAAATAAAACAGAAGCATCGCTGATTTTTTCAGAAATGAATGTAGCCAATAAAGCGCTTAATTTATCTTATTTTGAAATGCTTGGCGATGCCGGAATCGCAAACAAACAATCGGAATTATATACAAAAGTTACTGCTGATGAAATCAGAAAAGTGGCTTCTAAACTATTTACTGACAACAACAGTTCCACCTTATTTTATCTTGCCAAAAGTTAACCAAAATGCTAAATCGTTCACAATCCCCATCCTTAAAAGCAACAGCGGAAATTATACTGCAGGAGCCTGTTGAAACAAAGCTTAGAAACGGATCATCTTTATATATAATAAATGCCGGCACACAAGATGTGAGTAAGGTAGAATTGATTTTTAAAGCGGGATCTGCATTTCACCGGCATCCTGTTATTGCTACCCTTACAAA